>CALXGU010000071.1 GCA_944387905.1 uncultured Clostridia bacterium | reverse complement strand
GGAAGTTTAGCTCAGCTGGGAGAGCATCTGCCTTACAAGCAGAGGGTCAGCGGTTCGAGCCCGTTAACTTCCACCAGCGGTAAGCCGCGCATCTTATGATGCGCGGCTTTTGTGTTTTTTATTTATTTTGATTTGATAAAACTGAACATATCAGTCAGCATCAAAACAATGATGACTGCGCTGAATATGCTTTTTAATACTGTTTCTGCAGCATTGGTTTGCATCAGGAGCAAAGGATTTAAGTATTTTACGCAAATCGCTGCGGTAATACCCCATATAAGAGCAAAGCTTATGCATATATATCCGCCGAAATTATATTTTAATCCAGAATAATCCCACATTTTACGTTTCAGCAATTTGTCAAACACAATACCGGTCACCAGTTCAAATGCAGTGCATATCAACGTGCATACAAGAAAAGTAAAAAATAAATTATTAATAATATCATATGTCAGAGCCGTACAGCATGCCAGAGAAAAGCCGTAAAGAGGGCAGTATGCGCCTCGCAGTATCCCGCGTTTGTGGAATTTCTTTGTTTTTATAAAAAAATATACGACTTCCACTACCCAGCCGAGTACGGAATATATACAGAATAAATATGTCAGTTCAAGCAAAATATCACCAAGTCCTTTATTGATTCATTTTAAATATTTTTTACATAAATATTTAAATTATTAAAGGACAGTCAATTATTTTACTTATAATAAAATGTTTTGATTTTTACTTGTAAATTAGATCACGAAAATATTTGTGCAATATGAGGTCAAGAAATTACTGACCTATTTCTTCGATAAAAGAAATATATTCAAGAGTGCTCAGGGCATCTATTATTTCACTGTGTTTTTTATATTTTTTTAATTCACTGCTGCTTATTGTAAATGAAACTGTATAGACGCTCAGACCGGAATTCAGGTAAGCGGGATTGAGTTCTATATCGTCAATGCGCATGCCGAGCCGTCTTATCGTAGTTGTAAAATAATTTAAATCGTTTTTATTTTTAAGTTCTAAATGCACTTCAAAATGATTTGATTTATCTTTCAGATATTTTTCAAACATAGGGAAAATAGACAGGCAGCAGAGCAAAGCGGCATATGCCGCAATGGCTGTTGTGTACATGCCCATGCCGATGGCTAAACCTATAATGCTGCATGACCAGAGACCGGCCAGAGTAGTTAATCCTTTAATATGTCCTTTTGAACTGAAAAATACTGAATGACCTGAAACCATTGCCGATCCAATAATAACAGCAGCTGTTATCCATAAATCGTTAAAACCTCCGGCCGTCTGAATTACGGCTGCAACGGTAGACGCAAGTGAAATTATCATAAATGTTCTCAGCCCGGCGGAATGCCTTTTGCCGGAACGCTCACATCCGACAATAGCCGCTAAAAAAACGGACAGAGCAATACGGAAAATAATAGATCCGGTGGTCAGCTGTATTGACCAATCACCCAGTAAATTTGCTATATAATCCTGCGACATAATCAAACCCTCCTATTGCGTATCGCGGTTTTATTCATGCAGTTTATAGTTGATATTTGCTCTTCGGCCGCATCAAGAAAAGCCTGCTCCTCTTCTGAGACAGCATTCTGTTTTGGAAGCTTTTCCTGAATCGCCTGAATTCTTTGAATAAGAAGTTCAACTGCGCCTAAAGGATTACCGCTGTTATCCAATTCCTCTACGACAATATTGTCTTCGATTTTATTTGAATAGGATTTTGACAAATAAAGAGATAGTTTTGCACAAGCCGGACCGATCAGCTCGTATAAAACGCTTGAAGATAATATTACCGTTTCAAGAGCAACACCGATTTCGCCGCCGATAGTCCGAGCGCCCAAAGCGGCAAGTCCGATAGCTACGCCTGCCTGAGGGATCAAAGCGAGTCCGAAATAATTGCGTACTTCTTTTGGTTTTTTAACTGCAAGACATCCTATAAATGCTCCCAGATATTTACCGATAATGCGTACGAAAAAGTAAGTTATTCCGATTACCAAAAGCGGTATCGAACCTACAGATGATGAACTTATAAGCGCATCCAGCTTGAATGACAGACCGGATCTTACAAAAAACAGCAGTAAAATTGGAGGTGTAAAATAATTGAGCTGTTTAAAAAGATTTTCATCACCGGTTATATTGATATATACCATACCTATGGACATACAGCCTAAAAGCGGAGAAACGTCCAAAAGCGTGCAAATTCCGCAAAAGGCGAAAAGCAAAGAAACAGATATTATTAATCTGTTATCCTGAGAGCGGTTTTGCATGAGCCATTTTAATAAGAATCCGAAAAAGCCGCCTAAAAGTAGAACGCCCAGATTAATTGCAATCGGCTTCAGAATACTTGCGATACTCAAATGAAACGAACCGACGCTTACAGCAAGAGCCATTGAAATAGCTATACTGTACTCAATCAGACCGACAACATCGTCCAGCGCAACGACTTGAAGCAGAGTATCCACAAAATCACCGCGTGCGCCCGTCTGCCGTATAGTCATCATAGTAGAAGCGGGAGCCGTTGCAGATGCCAAAGCGGCTAACACTATTGAAAAGACTAAGTCGACTCCTAAAATGCAGTAAGTCACAATAAACACAAGAACAGTTGCAAGGCATGCTTCCAATACAGTTATAACCACGACTTTCAAACCGTTCTTTTTTAATACGGACAGCTTAAAGAATTCGCCTGTACTGAATGCAATGAACGCAAGAGCAATGTCCGACAAAAAACTCATATTGTCGATGACAGATGTCGGAATTAAATGCAGGCAATACGGTCCTATAAGTATTCCGACAATGATATATGCGGTTACATTAGGCAGGCGCAGTTTTTTTGTTAAACGTGTCATTAAAAAACCTAAAAACAGCATAAGTGCAATAGAAATAATGACTGAAGCAACAGAATTTGCTTCAATAGCATTTTCAAACATATTGATCAGCATAATTTGCCTCCTTTTGATCTATAGGCGGCAGCATTGATAAAAATAATAAGAAATATCATGGTAAGAGACCAATAAAAATTCCATATGATCGACGCGCCTATATAAATTAGGATAATATAGTTTTGAAATGAATTACTTGGCTTTCCCTTGAATTTTTCAAAGCAGTATAGTCCGCAGACGATTCTGATAATAAAGCTGAAAATGGGACTTCCGGTACGGAAAATAATAATATCAGCTGCAGTCATAATCAACAGACCGGTCAGAAAAAGCGCAGTACTGCCAAGAATTAAACCTCCTATATCAAAAAGATCAGCCCACAGTTCCAGAATATCCTGACAGAATATATCTTCAAAATAGTCACTGAATATCTGCTTAAAACACTGAGGAAGGTCATTCTTTTTTACGGGAAAAAACTGCAAAAAGCTGTATTGCAAAGTGGCTGAGAACAGAGAAGATTTGCTGGGCATATAAAACCTCCCGAAGACTTGATTTTCTTGTTGCTATATGATACACTAGGAACGCAATAAAGTAAAATTATTATTTTTTCGCATAATATAAAAAATATTTATGGAGGACGATATGCTTAGCTTAAAGATAAAAACTTTACTTGCAGTAGCTGATCAACAAAATTTCACTAAAGCGGCTCAGTATTTGTCACTTACACAGCCTGCCGTAAGTCATCATATAAGCCAGCTGGAAGATGAATTGGGAATAACTTTGTTTATCCGTGGAAAAAGCGGGCTGATACTTACAGCAGAAGGGGAAATAGTAGTAAAATATGCCCGCAGAATGATGGCTTTATATGAGAAACTTCAGACGGATCTGGAAAATGCGCAGAGAAGTATCATCAAAGTAAAAATAGGAATTACTCATACTGCCGAAAGCAATCACACAGTTGAGGTATTGGCAAAATGCAGCGGTGAATCCAATGGATTTAACATTACGATTATTACGGATACCATAAAAAATCTTTATAATATGCTTGAAAATTATGAGATTGACATGGCAATAGTTGAGGGGAATGTATTCGATCATTCTTTCAATTCCGTGGTTTTGGATACTGATTATCTTGTGTGTATCGTATCGGTTAATAATCCATTGTCGAAAAATGCAATCATAACACTTGACCAGTTAAAGAAAGAACGGCTTATTCTACGGCTTCCCACATCTGCGACCAGAATTCTGTTTGATTCCACTTTAAGAAGTTTAAACGATTCGCCTGAAGACTATAATATTATGATAGAAATCGATAATATAGCGACCATAAAAGATCTGGTTCGTAAAGATATAGGCGTTTCGGTACTGCCTAAAAGTTCATGCCTGAATGAAATAAGCAAAGAAAAATTAGTCGCACTGCCGATCGAAAATTTAAGTATGATACGTGAGACCAGGATAGTTTACGGTAAAGATTTTTCACATAAAGAGCTGCTGCAGGCGATAACTAAAGCATACAAAGAGGTCACAAAAGAATTCAATTGAATAAAATTTTATGTAAGTATTCAAATTTACTGCCGAAATAAAGCTGACGTCTACTGATATTGCTTTATTTCGGCTTTTTTATAGATTAAACACGTATGATCTAAGCTTATTGATATTAGGAATAATTTTTTATAAAAAGTTAAAAATATAGAAAAAGAAAGGCAGATAGTTATGTCGATAAATAAATCAAATTACAATGATTATGTAAAAAAGAAAACTCCCGACTCGCCAATTCTGAAAAATTGCATAAAAGCCTTTTTTGTGGGAGGGGTGATATGCATAATAGGTCAGGCGATAACGGATCTGTGCATCATGCTGGGCGCAGGACTTTCGGATGTAAAAATTATAACTCCGATTATTCTGATATTTCTCGGCTCGCTTCTGACAGGTGTAGGAGTTTATGATAAACTCGGCAAGCATGCAGGCGGCGGAAGTATTATACCGATCACCGGCTTTGCCAATTCAATAGTTTCGTCCGCAATGGAGTTTAAAAAAGAAGGCTTTGTCATGGGTGTAGGTGCGAAAATGTTCACAATAGCAGGACCGGTTATTGTTTACGGCGTTGTTGCATCGATGATTTACGGTTTTATATACTGGCTGATTAATATAGTATTTTGAGGTAAATATGGCTAAAAAAATAGGAAAAAGGACTCTTGAATTCTCTGAAAAAATAAATGTTATAAGTTACGGCAATGTCGTGGGAAAGTTCGAGGGAGAAGGCCCTCTGAAAAATTATTTTGACATAATAGTCAATGATGAATATTTCGGAGAAAAAACCTATGAAAAAGCTGAGACCAAAATGCAGCAGACGGCCTTGAACAGCGCTTTGCAGAAGGGCATTTTAAAGATATCAGATATAGATCTGATTGCCTCAGGCGACTTGCTGAATCAATGTATAAGTTCCAGTTATAGTGTCAGGGACAATGATGTGCCGTTTATAGGGCTGTACGGGGCATGTTCAACAATGGCGCTGTCCGTGATAGTCGCATCAATGTCTGTTGAGTGCGGATATTCACAGTTTGCCGCAGGCGTCACATCATCGCATTTTTGTAGTGCCGAAAGGCAGTTCAGACAGCCGCTTGAATACGGCGGTCAGCGCACGCCTAGCGCTCAGCGTACAGTAACTGCATCGGCCGCTTTAATATTGGGTAAGAAAAAAACAAATATAGCTGTTAAAAGAATAACGCTTGGCAGTGTTATAGATTATCTTGTTACTGATGCAAATAATATGGGTGCGGCAATGGCGCCTGCAGCAGTCGACACATTAGTGCATTATTTTAAGGATACCGGTACAAGCGCTCAGGACTACGATCTTATCCTGAGCGGAGATTTGGGATCGGTAGGGGCATCGATATTCAGGGATATGACAGCCGAACAAGGATATGATTTGCAAAATAAATACAATGACTGCGGTCTTATGATATTTGACAACGAAAAGCAGGATACTCATGCGGGCGGTTCCGGCTGCGGGTGCAGCGGTGCTGTACTGACAGGATATGTATTGCCTAAAATCGCGGCAGGAGAATTGCGTAATGTACTGTTTATGTCGACCGGAGCACTGATGAGCACTACCGCGTCGCAGCAGGGAGAGAGCATTCCTGCTGTTGCGCATTTAATAAATTTCACAGGGGAATAGACTTGGATTATTTATATGCATTTTTAGTGGGCGGAGCTATATGTGTGATAGCGCAAATTTTGATTGATAAAACAAAGCTGACACCTGCTAAAATTGTCGTTTTATTTGTAACAATGGGTGTATTTTTGACATCTATCGGGGTATATCAGCCTCTTGTTGAATTCGCGGGAGCCGGGGCAACGGTGCCGATAACCGGATTCGGTTATTCACTTGCCAAAGGTGTTGAAAGTGCAGTCAAAGAAAACGGTTGGCTGGGGATTTTTACCGGCGGATTTACAGCTTCTGCCGGCGGTGTGGCAGCAGCTGTATTTTTCGGCTATATATTTTCTTTGATATCCAATCCTAAAATGAAATAAAATCACAGCCGGGAAAGAAGTCCCGGCTGTGATTTTGTTTATCGAAATACATAAATAAAATATATTATTCGATATATTGTTTTTCAAAACGACATGTGTTCAATAAACGAACCTGCAGCCCTTAAAGCCTTACCGGCTGTTTTCTTCAGCGTATGAGTCTTGCCGCAAATATTTTTGCCGGCTATCATACCTATCCCTGCTCCGACAACTGTACCTATTGCTGTGTAAATCAAAAAACCGTTTTTATTCTTCATATTTTGTCTCCTTTTGCTTTTTTAATATTATGCGTTGATGCGGAAAAAATATTCTTGTGACATGTAAATTATTATTGTATTTACTTTTATATTAAAGTATGATATTATTTATGAAAAGTAATCATGTTTATGCTTTATTATCGATTATATTATGAGAATTAATGTGCTAAAAATTAAAAATGAAATATGCAAGCTGCTCAGCTTTGCATGTACCGGTATAGTAAGCGCGGCTGTAGACTGTGCCGTATATTATTTATTGCTTAATTTTGCAAAAATAAATTTCCGCCTGATTCAGCCGATATCTATGTCTATCGGTCTGTGTTGCAGCTTTATTGTGAATAGGGAAATCGTTTTTCGCAAAGAAAAGATATCGCTAGGCAAAGAGGCACTGAAATATTTGGCTGTGTGCTTGGTCTGTATAAGTGTGAGCCCCGCAATAATATCGTTTTACGGCGGTCTGTTTAATAAATATATCGGCAAAATACCGGCTACTCTTACAACCGGACTTTTAAACTATATACTCAACCGTTTTTTCGTATACAAAAATTTAACATTACTCTCCTCATTTGACGAGAATAAAAAAGGAAAAGAAAACACTTGAAATTTTATAATTTAAGTACTGACAAACTTATAACCGAACTGGATACCGATTTTAAAAACGGGCTCAGTAATCATCAGGCACAGGAGCGCTTGAACAAAGACGGCAAAAATCTGCATGTATATAATAAAACAGTTTATCATAAATCACGTCTTTTCCGCGTTCTGTTTTTTGTGTGCATTTGCATAATGATATATGTTGCTCTTTCGCTTTTTAAAAAAGATGTGCAATATATATCATTCGGTATTGCGACGGTGATTTTTCCTGCCGTATTTTCTTTCGGCTTTTATTTATATTCAAAGCATGTGAAAAATAAACTGAAAGTTATAACTCCGTTTGATTATGCTGTGTTAGATGTTGTGCGCGACGGTAAAACGGAAACAATTAAATATGCTGATATAA
>CALXGU010000070.1 GCA_944387905.1 uncultured Clostridia bacterium | reverse complement strand
CTGACGGTAACTGGCATACCGAAAAAATCACTTCTCAGGATGCCGCCCGGCTTGTGGTTTTCAATAAGAAGTGGTGTAAGGATTTGTGCGGTCATATGTCAGGCTCGCTTGCAACGGAGATGTGTGCAGTTGAACTAGGTATAAACAATTTTGAAAAACTCGGATTTTCAGGTCTTATGCTCTTCAAAAATGAAATTCTTGTCGCATACAGCTACGGCGAACCGATAAACGGCGATACTTTCTGCGTACATGTTGAAAAGGCGGATGCCGAGATACGCGGAGCATATCAGATGATCAACCGCGAATTTGCCCGCACATACTGCGAAAATTACAGTTATATCAACCGCGAGGATGATGCTTCAGACCAAGGCCTCAGACGCGCAAAAATGAGTTATTACCCAACCGACATCGGTAAAAAAATGACAGCATATAAAAGGAAGTAAAACAATGAAAAACGTATATATTTATATAGCAGAGGGTTTTGAAGAAATAGAGGCGCTTGCGCCTGCGGATATTCTCAGGCGAGCGGGAGCGCAGGTGACTCTGGTATCGATAACAGACAGCCTTACCGTGAAGGGTGCGCGAAATGTAAGCATTATCTGCGATACCGTCATCGACCGATCAATGCCGCTCCCGGACATGATAATTCTGCCCGGCGGTTATCCGGGCTATGAAAACCTTGCCAAAAGCGAGTATGTCGAAGAAATCATTAAGCTTATGCTTGATCAAAACCGATTTGTAGCTGCGATCTGCGCGGCACCTGCGGCGGTGCTGGGCGCTAAAGGTTTTTTGAAAAACTCCTGCGCGGTTTGTTATCCGGGTATGGAAGACAGTCTGAACTGTAAAGAAATTTGCGCTGACGGCGTTTGCTCTGACGGCAACATAATCACCGCAAAAAGCGCTGCATATGCGATCGAATTTTCTCTTGAACTTACGCAGCTGCTTTTTGATATGCAGACCCGCCGTAATGTCGCTGATCAGATAGTTTACAATGGCTGACAGAAAAAAGAGGTTTGTATCAGACAAAATTGCAGCTCTTCTGTTTTGTGTTCTAACTCTCCTGCTTCTGCTTGACTTCCTCTCGCCGCATCTGCTTAAAAATATTACAAACCTTCACAAAATACTTATTTACCTGATTATTTTTATACTTCCTTTAGCTATCTATATCCGTCTAAACAGATATAAACGCAAAACTGCGTTAAAGCTTAAGTTTGTTAAAATAAAATACCTGCCGTTCATTCTGCTGTTCGGTCTGTCCACTTCGGTGATCTGCGCGCTGATAAACATTGGGATCGCAGCTCTTGCAGGCGGGCTGTGGAACACTTCCGCCGCATCTTCAACGGTGTCTTTTGTGAGTCAGAATCCGTTTATAATGATCCTGACAACAGTGATTATGCCCGCTGTCTGTGAAGAACTGCTGCTGAGAGGGCTTGCGCTGTCTGAATATGAAAAATACGGCGTTACCGTCTCGGTGTTAATGACATCTGTTGTTTTTTCTCTTTTTCACGCATCACTTCTCACTATTCCGTCACTGTTCATAGCCGGAGTATTCTATGCAGTTATTACTCATCTTTTCAAAAGCGTTTATCCGGCAATTATATGTCACTGCATCAATAACGCACTGGCTGTATATATAAGCCTGAACAGCGATTATTTGGCGTATCTTTTGAGCGATGTGCTGTTTGCAATAATAACGGTAATTGTTTTACTGGCAGTTTTATATCTCACTCTGAGGCTGACAGAAAACGTGATAGATGATCTGGGCGACAAAAACAGACTTAAAACAAATACAAAAAAACTGGTTTACGGCGACCCGTTAAAATCGATTTTTATATGGCTGTTTTTTGCTGTAAGCATTGCCGCTGCAGTGATGAGAATAACAAACTTCAGTTTTCCGTTCAATTGATGTCCAGCTTTGCCGAGCATATTCTGATCATAAATTTGATAATTTATCTGACAAAAAATAAAAAGCGCTGTGATAAAACACAGCGCCTTTATTCTGTTTATTACCAATCTACGGGTATTTCCTCTCCGTCATAAAGTTTTTGAGCAAATTCGAGTATTTGTTCTACTTTTGAAGTGGAAACAATAAATATACCCTCACCGTTGAGCTCAAAGAACGAATCAACGTCGCTCTGCTTATAGTATTTCAACACATCTGTAGTACCATCTATACAGTTAACGGTTATTGTGACCAGAAGCTCATCATCAGGCCGCTTTTCGCCTGTATCTTTTATCTCAATGCTTATAAGATGTCCGTAAAGATCGGCAAAACTGTCATACTCGACGTATTTATTATTTATATAAGCTTTTAAGTCGTTTGTATCAGCGGTACCCGTAATATCTATAAAATAAGTCTTACCTGCACCGTTTATTGTGAGGTTATCTATTGTATCGTATGAGCGTATATATGACATTCCCTCACAGTAATATGCTACGTCATGAGTTATAACGTTTATTGTATCGGCATCTACTATATATATAAAATCATGATCGTCTGCGTACATATAATAATATCCCTCGTCAGATAAGTCTCCGAAATACGCAGTATTCACTACCTGGACGTTGGTAAACGAGAAAGTATATTGTGGATCATCAAGTCCGTATTTTTTCAGGTTCTCAGGGCTTATATCATCGTCATACACTGTACATGACGTCAGATTTTTCATAAGCTGGGTCAGTTGGTATGACTTTTCTACCGAAAAGTTATGAGTGACAGGTTTTACTATAAGATACGCGCTGTCAAGAGACTCGTCTGTCAGATCCTGAAGCTGAATTTCGATAGGATCTGAATCTCTTTGTTTGATCAGAAAATGATTTATGTATGAGGCGTCCTGTTCCTCATTGAAATCAAATACGGCTGTACTGTAATAATCCATTCTCGGTGACAAATAATACTTTGCATTTATACTATCGTATGTATATACCGTATCACCGCCGTCAACACGCATATAATATCCGCCGCTTGAGGCAAGCGTTCCCAGTTCGATATAATGAGTCTGGTCATCTTTTTTCCATGTGACGGTTGAAACGGGATCATTCAGTCCGTACTGCTCAAAGTCAGTGACTCCTGTTGCTACCTCACTGTCCGCTGTCAGAGAGCCGAACGTACTCATTGCAGCGATTATACTTGAGTTTATCACAGGAAGATCCTCTTTGCCTTCTATGACAAATGTCTTTTCTACTTTTTTGACAAAAGCATAGCTGTCATTAGTATTTTTGATTTCCATTCTGTCGGCGGAGCTGCCGATAAAATCAAAAATTTGTATTCCTGTACTGTTTTCATCGATATCTGACGGTTCTTCCTCCTGAGGAAATACAAATTTGAGAGCAAATACCGAACCTACCAAAATCACTGCTACGGCACACAGCACTATAATCGGCTTCAAGCGTTTGAATAAAGTGATTTTTTTTGTTTTGTCTTTGCCGTCAATATTGGGATCTCCCAAAAATTTAAACTCAGGTACAGACAGGTTAGTACCTGTCTCTTTCAGACTGCTGTCGTCTGCATATGCATCGGAAACATCGTTAGTACCATCCTTGCTATCCGGCTTTGCATCATCAGTATCAATATTCGCATCCGGGCTATCCGGCTTTACATCAGCGATATCAGCAGACGCATCTGCGTTTTTCGATTCTGTCACATCCGGGGTATTTTGTCTTAAATCCTTGTCGTCCATCACATAAATCTCCTTCTAATAAAAACGGCAAGCCCGACTATAAGGCAAATCAGCGGAAGTATCACAAGCACGACAAGCGTCATTGCAAGTGTCTGATTTTTATTGAGTGTAGCTACGCTGGACGATGTTGACTTTTGTGCTGCAAGTATCGTATCGTCCTCTTCATTTACCATCATTTTATATATCTGCATCAAGTATTCACCGTTGCCTGAATATGTAAGAATACTGCTTTCCAGCATATCCACAGAACCGCTCACAAAGACATAGTTTTGTACCTGTATGTTATTTACATACTTATAATTCATCGACAGAGCGGCAACGGTAAACGGTCCCGATTTATCGGTATCCTGTCTGTCCCATGTAGACGTAACTACTGTCTTATCTTTGCTGTAAGAGGTTTCTTCAAATGTAGTTATAAGCGGCTGAGTTATATACGATGAATTTTCCTCAAACAGCATTGTAAGAGAGCGTGCATTTGGCGTGATAGGAGATGTTACGGTAGTCATAACTGAGCCGGTATTCATGATTTCCTCTGATGTGAATTTCGGGATGACCATGTACGGCGTCGTACCTACACAATATTCATCATCAAGTACCATATCGTTATTGAACTGTATGCCCCAGTCCTTAAGAAATCTTTCAAGATTAGGAACTGATATAGAATCTGTTGACGCAAAATACATGAGATTTCTTCCGAGCTGATTGCCGTTGCTCAGAAAATCCTGTATAAGACGTATTTCCGAATCGGAATAATCACGTGTCGGATTGCATATCACCATAAGCTTTGAAGCAGGATCAAAGCCCTCGGTATCCGTCATAAGGTCAATTTCCTTAACCTCAGCACCGTTATTGGCTATCATATTCATCAGGCTTTCATAGCCTTCTTCGCCGTGGCCGTTAACAAAATATACAACCGGGATTTCTTCCTTGGTGACAAACAGCACACCCGCGGCAAGACGCTCCTCAATATAGATGCGCATGGCACCTGTTTCGCTATCCTGCTCAAGATAATCATCTACGTTAAACACTCTCACCCTGTCGCCGCTTTTCATGACAACGGCGCCGGACTGAATGTTATATTCCGTTCCATATTGATTGAGTGATGCCGGGTTTTTTTCCGGATCAACATATGTAACGGTTATATTATCCGACAGATTTGCAAATCTTTTTATAGGCTCCGAAAGGTAGTACGGATAGCTGTTTTCATTATAAAATACCGTGATCTCTATATACACAGACGGATCAAGAGAATTTACAACCTGTTTTGTAGCGTCTGAAATATCATACATTCCGGTTGAGGTGAAATCCAAAGCCCATGAATAACGGTCGGATAATGTTGACAGCACCATATTCGCCGCAATAACAACTACTATCAAAAGCGCTGTCATTGCCGTAGCAAAGCTTCCGTATTTAAAGCCCCTGCTTTTAAAGAATGAGGTTTTTTTTCTTTTTTTAGAGTTCTTTATCGCCGAAACGGTTATTTCATCAGCGGATACCTGCTCGATTTTGTCGTTTTCATCCGGCAGATTTGTATTGTTGTTATTCTCCATCAGCTCCACCTCCTTTTATCTATAATTCTTATCGTCAGAAATATGAAGATCACCGAAAGGCTGAGAAAATAAATTATAGTGGAGATATTAAACAGTCCCTGGTTGAATTCCTCATACCTGCTTGTAACTGATACCACGCTTACGATTTTGCTGAGAATAGTTATATTGAGAGTCTGCGACACAAGGTCCGCGACAGCAAACAACGCAAGCGAAAAAGCACCCATGATAAACGCCGTTATCATGCTTTCTGTCAGCACCGACATAAACATTGCGATCGCAAGAAACGCGGCGGCTATAAACAAAAGTCCGATATAGTTTCCGGCAGCGATGCCTATTTCAAGGTATCCGACGCTTGCGAGAAATATCATGTTTATAAGCGTAGGGATAAGACCTATAAAAAACATAGCATATGCCGCCAAAAACTTGCCTATAACGATTTTTGAAATACTGACGGGAGAGGTTATAAGCACCTGATCAGTCTTGTTCTTGCGCTCCTCGGGAAAAAGCTTCATGGCAAGAAGAGGAAGAATAATTATAAGAAGATATCTTGTATACGCAAAATAGCCGATAGTATCAGTCGAGCCGGCAATTATATTATTTACATAAAAGAAAAACCCGGTTGCCAGCAGAAAAATGAAAAGATACGAATAACCTACCGGCGATGTCAAATATGATTTGAGTTCACGTTTGAATACGGCTATCATTATTCCACCACCTCACCTGTATCGTTTGTAATAAGCTGGACAAAAACATCCTCAAGCGACATATCCATTGACCTGAGTCCGATGAGCGGCCAGCCCTTGTTTGCAAGAGTCGAAAACATCATTTTTCTGATATCTACATTAGGCTGAGATTCAACAAGATAATCGTATGATCCCTGCTCCTTTGAGCCCAACGGATCAACAAAGATCACACTGTCAAGCGCGCGCAGAGTTTTTACGATCTCGTTTTTCGGCCCGCTTATTCTGGCTATCAGCTTGCGGTTGCCGGCGACTTTATATGTAAGAGTATCCGCGTCTCCGTCTGCTACGAGCTGGCCCTTGTTTATAACTATTATCCTGTCACATACCGACTGGACCTCCTGCAAAATATGTGTAGACAAAATAACGGTATGCGTTTTTCCAAGCTTTTTAACAAGGCTTCTGATTTCTATTATCTGCCTCGGATCAAGACCTACCGTCGGCTCGTCAAGGATAAGAACAGGCGGATTGCCTATTAGTGCCTGAGCAAATCCCACACGCTGCTTATATCCCTTTGACAGATTTTTTATCATTCTGTTATATACATCTGTTATTTTGATAAGCTCGCATATCTCGTTTATATGCGGACGTCTGGGAAACTTGCAGCCCTTAAGGTCATATACAAAATCAAGATACTCCTTTACTGTCATATCCATATACAGCGGCGGCAGCTCAGGCAGAAAACCTATAAGGCTTTTTGCCTTGGTCGGATTTTCCAGAATATCATAGCCGTCTATTTTGACAGTGCCAGAGGTTGCAGACAGGTAACCTGTCAAAATGTTCATGGTCGTAGACTTTCCGGCGCCGTTCGGGCCGAGAAATCCCACAATTTCACCGCGGTTTACGGTAAACGATATATCGTTGACAGCGTACTTATCGCCGTATTTTTTAACGATATTCCTGACTTCTATCACGGTGTTCCCTCCTTATTCATTTATAAATCTATATTAACACACAGTATACGATGTTTAGTGAATAATTTGTTAAATATTTGAGTCGCAAATCTTAATACCGAGTTCCTCTAGCTGAGCATCAGATACCTCAGACGGGCACTGGCTCATAAGCTCGCTCGCGTTTTGGACTTTGGGGAAGGCGACAACATCCCTCAGACTCTGCGCTCCGACCATCTGCATCACCAGTCTGTCAAGACCTATGCCCATTCCTCCGTGAGGCGGAGCGCCGTACTTGAACGCTCCCATTAAAAATCCAAATTTCTGTTCCGCCTCTTCATGGCTCATTCCCAGCATATTGAACATACGCTCCTGCAGCTCAGGGTCGGTTATACGTATAGATCCGCTTGAAAGCTCTATACCGTTGAGCACCAAGTCATATGCCTTGGCGCGCACCTTTGATTTATCTGTTTCAAGATATTCAAGACATTCATCCATAGGTGCGGTAAAAGGATGGTGCATGGCAACATAGCACTTATTGTCCTCGTCCCAGTCAAAAAACGGGAATTCCGTTATCCAGAGCGGCGCGAAGCCCGTTCTCTCAACGCCGACCTTATCCGCAGCGATAAGACGCAGAGCTCCGAGCGTGGAAAGCACCACTGAATTCTTTACGTCCGCGACTATCAAAACCACATCTCCCGTACAGGCATCCGTAAGCTCAAGTATACGCGTCATCTGTTCATCAGTCATGAATTTGGCAAAAGAACATGTCACAACGTCGTCCGTAAGCCGTATGAACGCAAGGCCCTT
>CALXGU010000069.1 GCA_944387905.1 uncultured Clostridia bacterium | reverse complement strand
ATTCACAGCGGCGATACTGTAGAGGAAAAACTTTCGCTTGCCGCCAGATTCGGTCTTACAATATATTATCCCAAACCCGCTCGTGACGAATATTTGAATATTGTTGAAAAGCTGGCGGCTAAAAACAATATTGATATAGATTTGCAAACACTTCATGATAAGGCAAGAATATGGGAAATGCACCATGGAGGTATTTCAGGTCGTACGGCAGCTCAGTTTATTGCTGATCTTTTGGGTAATCAATAATAAGATATAAATAGCAATTTTATTATATTGTCAATTTTGAATGATTGTGATATTATTTGATTAATCTTATTAAAGGAGCAGGCTTATGAGATATTACGAAAATCTGGCAAAAACAAGCGAAAACAGACTGCCTCAGCGCAGTCATTATATTCCGCAGAATGAAGGAGCGTATATTCTGCTTAACGGTAAGTGGCGTTTTCATTATTATACAAGAGATATTGATCTGGAAGATAATATTACTCAATGGGATGAGATAGATGTTCCTTCATGTTGGCAGTCACTGGGTTATGAAAACCCCAATTACGCTAATGCTGAATATCCATATCCGATAGATCCGCCTTATGCGCCCGATGAGAATCCATGCGGTGTTTATGAACGTGAGTTTGAAATAACCAATATTGATAATCGCACATATTTTGTATTCGAGGGCGTCGCTTCTTCAGGAAAACTATTTATTAACGGAAAGTATGTAGGATTTACAACAGGAAATCACCTTCAGGCAGAATTTGATATAACTGATTTTGTCGTAAAAGGTACCAATACAGTTCGGGTCGAGGTGGTAAAATGGACTGTAGGAAGTTATCTTGAAGATCAGGACTTTTTCAGATTTAACGGTATATTCAGAGATGTTTATATTCTTTCAAGACCCCAAGGGCATATTGTTGATATAGATATACGCACCGAAAACAATCAGGACATAATTATAAAATTTGATGGTACAGCTGATATAGAGCTTTATGATAACGGCAAGCTTCTTGAAAAGAAATCCGCAGCCGGAAATGCCGTTTTCCATGTTGAAAATCCGACTCTTTGGAACGCGGAAAAGCCATATTTGTATGAACTGAAATTTATCTATAAAGATGAAGTTATAGTACAAAAAGTCGGGTTCAGAACAATAAAAATCTCAGAGCAATATGAGCTTCTTATAAATGATGTTCCTGTTAAAATTCAGGGCGTCAACCATCATGATACACATCCAATAAATGGCTGGGTTATGACCAATGAAGAAATACGTCATGATCTGGAGCAAATGAAAAAGCTTAATATTAACTCAATTCGTACATCTCATTATCCGCCAACGCCTTATTTCCTTGAGCTGTGTGATGAAATGGGATTTTATGTTACGCTGGAAACAGACCTTGAAACACATGGGTTTGTATGCAGATACGGTAATGAAAAGCTAAGATGCGGATACGATATGACATCAAATGACTGGCCTTGTCAGCGTCCTGAATGGAAGGCAGAGTTTGTTGAACGTATGCAGCGTGCAGTTGAGCGCGATAAAAATCATGCTTGTATATTTATGTGGTCGACCGGTAATGAAAGCGGGCACGGCGCAAACCATAAGGCAATGATAGAATGGACAAGGGCGCGTGATAATACTCGTCTTATTCATTGTGAGGACTTATCCAGAATGTCTGATGAAAAGAATCATCCTGAATATTATAATGAGAGATATGTTGCGGATGTATATTCACGTATGTATCTTTCGGTCGATAAATGCCGTGAATACTGTGAAAATCCGGAAAAGAAGCAGCCTTTGTATCTTTGTGAGTATTCTCACGCAATGGGAAATGGTCCGGGAGATGTTTATGATTACTGGATGCTCGCTGACAGTCAGCCGAAATTCATAGGCGGATGCATCTGGGAATGGGCGGATCATACCGTAATTCAGGATGGTGTTCCAAAGTATGGCGGTGATTGGCCTACGGAACTTACACATATGGACAATTTTTGCTGTGACGGTATGGTCATGTGTGACCGCAGCTTTAAAGCAGGTTCATATGAAGTCAAAGCTGCTTATCAGCCTGTTCGTGTTTCTCTTGATGAAGGAAAGATAAAAATATGGAACAGAACATCATTTACTAACCTGAATGAGTATACCTTTAAGTACGAGGTAGTATGTGATGGTACTGTTCTTACTTCAAAGGAGACAACGCTTGATGCCGCGCCCGGTGAATCTGTATGGCTGGATATACCCTGTGAATTGCCGCTGTCTTGTAAATACGGATGCTATATAACTGCAAAATTGTATGATAAGACCAATTATGAGGTGGCAATAGATCAGGTGGATCTAGGAGTGTTAAGAGAAACCATAGGCAATATTTCGACTGTTGCACCTTTAAAGGATGACGGTAAATTTATAACCGCAACTGGTGACGGCTTTGAATATACTGTTGAAAAGCTTTACGGTACATTCGTATCATTAAAACTCAACGGAGTTGAAAAGCTGGCCTCTCCTATGCGTCTGACCACTTTCAGAGCTCCTGTTGATAATGAGCGCCATGATAAGAATATGTGGATACGCAACGATCGGGTTGAGGCGGAAAATATGAACGCAATGTTTAATAAGGTTTACTCGTGTGAAATCAAAAACGGGAGTATCTGCGTAAAAGGCTCACTCGGAGGCGTTTCGAGAATACCATTTTTGAAGTACGAGAATGTAATAACAATCGGTAGTGACGGCAGGATTGATTTTAACGTTCATGCACAAACCCGTGAAGGCTGCTGCTGGCTGCCGCGCTTTGGATATGAATTTTCTATTTGCGAGAAAAACGCAGGTTTCACTTATTTCGGCAAAGGTCCCGGAGAAAATTATTGCGATTTAAATCATTATGCAACGTACGGGTTGTGGACATCAACCGCAGAAAAAGAGTATTTCCCGTATATTATGCCTCAGGAGCACGGCAACCATTTCGGCGTACGTATGCTTGAGTTGGATAATGGCATGAAATTTGTGGCTGACACTCCGTTTGAGTGTAATGTGTCACAGTATACAAGCGAGGCTTTGTTTAACGCAAAGCATATAAATGAAATTGTAAGCGACGGTACAACTCATGTAAGAATAGACTATAAAAACAGCGGTTTGGGTTCTCATTCTTGTGGTCCTCAGCTTATGGAGCAGTACAGGCTTTACGGTGATGATATCAACTTCAAATTCAGTTTGAAAATCTAACAAAACAAAGCAATGTCCGTATATAATACGGGCATTGCTTTTTATTTGCTATATAATTGAATATAAAAGATCGCTGTGCTATACTAATTATTAAGAAATATTTTTTGGAGGCTTATCAATGCAACTTCCTTGTTATATAAATAATAAACAAGTATTTGATCACTTTATAAATATTTGCTCAATTCCTCACGGATCCGGGAACACAAAGCAAATCAGTGATTTCTGTGTGAATTTTGCCAAACTGCATGGTTTGGAGTATTCAAGGGATAGCTATGATAACGTCATAATAAAGAAACCGGCAAGCTGTGGATATGAAGACCATCCGGGCGTAATACTTCAGGGGCATCTTGATATGGTGTGTGAAAAGACAGACAAATGTGATATAGATTTTGATACTGAAGGTCTTAGACTTGACTGTGACGATAAGTATCTGTTCGCTCAAGGAACTACTCTTGGAGCTGATGACGGAATAGCTGTTGCAATGATTCTCTCTGTTTTGTCTGATAAAACAGCTGTGCATCCGCCCTTGACTGCTGTTTTTACAACTGATGAAGAAGTGGGTATGACAGGTGCTGCCAACATTGATTTTTCCGGTGTAAATGCTAAAACGCTGATAAATATCGATTCAGAAGAAGAGGGTATTTTAACGGTAAGCTGCGCGGGCGGCGCGAAATGTGAAATGAGTATAGATGTAAAATATACAGCCTGTAAATACAATATTTTCAGTATTTCCGTCAGCGGTTTGGCAGACGGACATTCAGGCATGGAAATCAATAGCGGGAGAATAAATGCAGATATATTGACTGCCGGCCTTTTGAAATTTTTGAATGAAAAGAGCGTTCTTAGAATTTGCAGTATCAGCGGTGGACTTAAAGATAACGCTATACCTCGGCAGTGCCTTGCGGTAGTAGATATTGATATCGATAAAGAAAAATTAGTTGAGCTTTGTAAAAGTTATTTTTCCGCATCGGACTTAAAAACTGAAAAAAATTTAAAATTTGAAGTTGAAAAAGCGAATGATAAAAATTGCTTTGATGATGAAAGCACCTCACGCGTTATAGGTTTCTTGAACTCGATACCTAACGGTATGATAAAAATGAGCGACAACATACCGGATTTGGTACAAACATCACTTAATTTAGGAAAATTATGGTGTGAAGGCAATAAGCTTTACACTACGCTTTCGATAAGAAGTTCTGTTGACAGAGAAAAACAGCAGCTTATTTCAGAAGTAGGTAAAACAGCTGAAAAATTTGATGCAGATATCAAGGTTTTCGGTCAATATCCGGCGTGGGAGTACAGGAAAATATCGAGACTTTCAGATGTGATGCAAAAAGTATATAAAAAAATGTTTTCGGTAAAACCGCAGGTCAAGGCGATACATGCCGGATTGGAATGCGGACTGTTCTGCGGTAAGATCGATGATCTTGATGCCGTGTCATTCGGCCCGGATATTTTGGATATCCATACACCGGACGAACGTCTCGATTTGAAATCGGCCGACAGAATGTATGATTATTTAATAAATGTGTTAAGGGAGCTATAAAATGGAAAATCGTATTGAATGCTTGAAAGCTGTTCTTGATGAAAATGATGCAGTTTTGATAACAGACGGTGCGGACAGATTTTATCTTACGGGATTTAAATCTTCTGCCGGAACTGTTTTTATCACACGTAAAACCACGTATTTTTTTATTCATTTCAGATATTATGAAAATGCGAAGAAGACGGTTCTGGAATTCGATGTCGTTTTACAAAATAATTTGACGCAGCAGCTTCGCTCTGTAATAAATTCGGAAAATATAAAAAATATCTATGTCAGGACAGAATGCCTGAGCGTAAGGGAATTTATAGATATGAACGATTTTTTCGAAGGTAAGATATCGGACGGCGATAAACTGGATAAAACGCTTAAAAAGTTAAGAAGTATTAAAACTGCAACGGAAATAGATAATATAAAGACCGCGCAGCAATATACCGAAAAAACATTTGATTACATATTAGGCAGAATCGAAGAGGGCAGGACCGAAAGAGAAATAATGCTGGATATGGAATTTTATATGCGCACTTTGGGCAGTGAAGGGGTTGCGTTTGATTTTATAGTAGTCAGCGGAAAAAACTCATCGCTTCCGCACGGTGCTCCTACTGATAAAAAAATACAAAAGGGCGATTTTATAACAATGGATTTTGGCGCGGTTTATAATGGATATTGCTCCGACATGACCAGAACAGTTGCATTGGGCTTTGTCAATGATGAACAGAAAATCGTATATAACACAGTTCTTGAAGCGCAGAAAAAAGCGCTAGAGGAGATAAGAGCCGGAAAGATATGCAGTCATATTGATGGCGTGGCAAGGGAATATATCGACAGGTGCGGCTATGCCGGATGTTTCGGGCATGGATTAGGGCACAGCGTCGGTATAGAAATACATGAGGACCCAAGCTTTAATACAAGGTGCAGTACAAAGCTTGAAAAGGCAATGGTGATGACTGTTGAACCGGGCATTTACATTGAAAACAAATTTGGGGTGAGGATTGAAGATATGATAGTCGTTACAGAAAACGGCTGTGATAATCTTACAAGCTCAGAAAAGGAACTTATAATAATTTAAAAAACCGCGTCATCAGTTGACGCGGTTTTACAATATAAAGTGTATTGACGAAAAATTTGCCATTTATATTGATATATTATGTATTAAATGATATAATAATATATTATATATTAGTTGGAGTAAACATGTCATATACATATTGGAATATAAAAAAACAAGACATCATCAGTGTGAAAAAACTGTCGTCTTGTCTTGGCTGCTCGCAGATAGTGTCCAGGCTGTTATATAACAGAGGTATTACAGATTTGCAGCAGGCACAAAAGTTTTTGAATCCTGAATGCTGCAATAGTTATGATCCCTTTGTGCTAAGCGATATGGACAGAGCTGTACAAAGAATTATCAGCGCCATAAATAACAGAGAGAAAATATGCATATACGGAGATTATGATGTTGACGGCATTACTTCTGTAAGCGTTTTGTATCTTTATTTAAAAAATTTCACATCAATGTTGGAATATTATATACCTGACAGATTCACCCAGGGCTATGGTATGAACGAGGATGCAATAAAAACCATAAAAGAGCGCGGCTGCAGTCTGATAATAACCGTAGATACCGGTATTTCGGCGTTTGATGAGGCATGTGCGGCAAAAACGCTTGGCATTGATATGATAATAACCGATCACCATGAATGCCAGGCTCAGCTACCTGACGTATTTGCTGTGGTGAATCCGAAAAGACAGGACAGTAATTATCCGTTTAAGTTTTTGGCGGGAGTGGGAGTGGTTTATAAACTTATATGTGCGCTTGATATACGGCTTGAGACAAATTTCTGTGATGATAATATCGATCTTGTAGCGGTGGGAACTATAGCTGATATTATGCCTTTGCTTGATGAGAACAGGAAAATTGTTGCAAATGGTCTTGAAAAATTATCTTTAAATCCAAATCTCGGACTTAAAATGCTTACAAAATTATGCGCAGGTTCAGCTGTTGTTACGTCTGCAAACGTGGGATATGCACTTGCTCCGCGTATAAATGCTGCCGGACGTATGGAAAATGCTCAGACAGCTGTAGGATTGTTTGTGACAGAAAAAGAACAGGAATCAGCCGCTATCGCAGAGTATCTGTGCGATCTTAATTTACAGCGTCAGCAAATAGAAAATAAAATTTACAATGAAGCTGAGCAAATAATAAAGCAGCATGATTTGAATAATAAATACAGTGTTCTTGTGCTTTGGAAAGAAGGCTGGCATAACGGTGTTATCGGTATAGTTGCGTCAAAACTTAAGGAAAAGTATAATAAGCCTGTCGTCCTTTTTTCGGTTGACAATAAATCTAAAGGTTCGGCAAGAAGTATTGCGCCTTTTAATATTTTTGAGGCTTTTAAAAGCATGACTGACATTTTGATCCAGTACGGCGGACATAAATATGCCGCAGGTGTGCTGATCGAAAACAGTAATCTGTATTCTTTCAGAGACAGACTTTGCAGCTATTTTGAGCAGTGCGATGAAAAGGGCACAGATGTTTGCAAAATAGATGTGGAATGTGAGATTACGCCTGATATGATCAATATTGATACCGCTGAAGATATTTCTGTGCTGCAGCCTTTCGGAAAGCTGAATGAGGTCCCGCTATTTTGTATTAGAAATATAAAAATTTCAGGAGTTTTCCCCACTTCCAATAACCGCCATCTGCGTTTGAAGTTAAATATTGCAGACAGAAATATTACTGCGTTTTATTTCGGTGTCTGTTGTGAAAATTTTGATTATCGCGAAGGGGATATCGTAGATATTATTTTCGAGCTGTCAGAAAATGAATATAAGAATATCAAAAATGTTCAGCTGATAGTACATGATTTGCGTTTAGGCAAAAATCAGCTGGAGTCTTTTGCTTCAAGAAGACTGATTTGTGATACTTCGGATGACATAATCCCTTCAATGCTCCCATCAAGAAATGATATCGCAGTAGTCTACAAATATTTGCGACGCAGGTACCTGGATGGAAAGAAGCAGTTCAATATAGATAATATTGCAAATATAATCTGTAAAGATTGTC
>CALXGU010000068.1 GCA_944387905.1 uncultured Clostridia bacterium | reverse complement strand
AGTTCTCGTGCCGTTTTGGCGTCATAGCCTATATCTATCACCATTTCCTTGGCCCTAATGGTTTTTTCGCTGTCGGCATCCTTGAGCAGATGTACCGGAAGCGTTGCTACTACTCCTGTAACATTTCTGGAACCTAATACGGTCACGGCTGACGACGGAAGTATTTTATCGTCAATACCGCAGTGATTTGCAAAATGAATGAATCCGTTATCATCTATACCGGTAACTACAAGCCCCACCTCATCGGCGTGAGCGTCAAGCATTATTTTTTCAGCACCCGGTATTTTGCTGTATTTTACCGCTATTAGATTCCCTGCCCTGTCTCTGTAGAGCTTATCCGCACTGGGTCGCACAAGACGCTCAAGGCAGGAGAGCAACTCTTCCCTGCCGCTTGGAGCGTATTCGGAACACAGTTCGAAAAGATAATTTTTCAGATTTTCCAATTCTATTTTCCTCTCTTAAAGGTTATTTACGACTGTTACAAATCTGTCGCCGCGCTGTTCGAAATTTTTGAACTTATCAAAGCTGGCACATGCAGGAGAGAGAAGCACGACATCTCCGCTGTCTGCCGCAGCTGCTGCGGCGCGGACCGCAGTGTCAAAATCGTCTGTTACCGTTACGGGCAGCTCTTTCTCATCATATCCCTCGGCTGCCAGAACCGCTTTTCTAATCGACATGGCCGTATCGCCCGTCAGAAACAGTTTCTTCACATGCTTGACTATTTCATCTCCCAGCTTATCAAACGGCAGATGCTTATCATATCCTCCGGCAATAAGTATGACCTTTGAATCAAAAGAGCGCAGTGTCGCGGTCGTACGTGTCGGAGACGATCCTATAGAATCGTTATAATAGCTCACTCCGTCTTTCTGCCGAACAAACTCTATCCTGTGCCGCACGCCCTTAAAAGTTTTGGCAACATACAAAATGTCCTCACTGCTGCACAGACCGTGAACCGCAAGCGCCGCGGCCATGAAATTTTCAACGTTATGGTCGCCCCTGAGAAGTATATCAGTTCTGCTTGCCAGCTTTTGCGGCTTGCCGTCATACACTGTATATACCGCTGCGTCCTCATAATACGCGCCGGGCGTATCCGGCTTGCCTTTAAAGGAAAACTTCAACACCCTGCCTTTTGCCATGCTTTCAAAACCGTTTGTTATTTCGTTGTCCGCGTTTACTATAAGCACTCCGTCGGCCGACTGGTGTAAAAATATATTTGTCTTGGCGTCTATATATTCCTGCATGGATTTATGCATATCCAGATGATTTGGCGAAAGATTTGTTACGACTGCGATATCCGGGCTTTTTTTCATAGTATGAAGCTGAAAACTTGAAAGCTCCGCCACTACAATATCGTTTTCTTCCATTTCCTGTACGCGCGCAAGCAGCGGCGAACCGATATTTCCGCCCAGATGCACTTTATATCCTGAATGCCTGAGCATCTCATAAATAAGACTTGTAGTTGTGGTCTTGCCGTCTGAACCTGTTATTCCGATTATTTTGCAGGGACAGCAGTCAAAAAATATTTCCATTTCACTTGTTATCACAGAGCCGTTTTCTGCAGCTTTGAGCAGTGCGGGATTGTCATATCTCATACCCGGAGTTTTTATTATAATGTCTCCGTCAAGGCTGTCAAGATAATCACTGCCGCAAACAAGTTCAACACCTAGACCGGTAAGTCTGTGTGCCAAATCACCCAGACTTGACTTGTCGTTTTTATCTAACGCTTTAACTTTCGCTCCCGCCTTTGCAAGCAATTCTATAACAGGTGTGTTGGATATCCCTATACCTACAACTGATACTTTTTTGCCTTTCACACCCTTCAAAAATTCATCAAACTTCTGCGACATTATAACAAGCCTCCGAAAAGTAAATTTTTACATATGCCTATTAAAATATTATATATTATACTCATTGATTTATCAAGGAATTTAAAAAAGATTTGCATTTTTATATATCTGATGGTAAAATACACAGGTAACGAGTAAATCAGGCAGTCGCCGTATAGTTTCTATACGGAGGAAAGTCCGAGCATCACAGAACAGGATAATGGATAACGTCCACCGGGGGCGACCCCAGGGAGAGTGCAACAGAGATATACCGCCCGCTTTTGCGGGTAAGGGTGGAAAGGCGAGGTAAGAGCTCACCGGCTTGCATGGTGACATGCAAGTCCTGTAAACCCTATCCGATGCAACACCGATAAAAGCGATGGGCTGTTCGTCCGCTTGAGCTTTGACGGGTGGCAAGAGGAATATGGCAACATATTTCCCAGACAGATGACTGCCCTTGACAGAACTCGGCTTACAGATTTACTCGTTACGCCTCATTTTTCTCCGCTTTGCTTAATATAATGTTTTAGCGTCAATTATATTAAAGCAAACTCAAGGGGATCTGGATAATGAGTAAAACTAAAACATTTAAACCACCGGTAACGGCGATACTGGCTGCGGCTCTGACTGCGGCGGTCATTGCGTGCGCGGTGATTTTTTTTGTTCTGGAAGGCAAAATACGGGATTTAAATGACACTCTTGCCAAATCGCAGGCATACAGCGCTCAGATCGACGGTGAACTGAATGATCTTAAAAAGGAATACGAGTCTTTAAAAGATGATTACGCAGAACTAGAAAAACTGAAGGCTGAACAGAAAAACGCAAAGGTTGTTTATCTGACTTTTGATGACGGACCGTCTCAAAATACCGAAAAAATATTAGATATACTTGACAAATACAATGTTAAAGCGACTTTTTTTGTGATAGGAAAAGAGGGGGGATATGCGGCGCAGATTTGCAGAAGAATAATTACGGACGGACATTCAGCGGGCAATCATACATATTCACATAAATATGAAGAGATTTACTCGTCTACCGATGCGTTCTGGGAACAGTATAAAAAAAATGACGATATTTTTTTTGAAATAACAGGCAGGCATCTAAGTATACTGAGATTTCCCGGAGGCTCAAACAATACTGTTAGCCAGCGCTACTGCGATGGGATAATGGAGGTGCTTACACAGCAGGCTCAGCAAAAGGGGATCGTATACTTTGACTGGAATGTCTCAAGTCTGGACGCCGAAAAAAAGGTGCAGGACACCCAAGTTATAATAAATTCGGTTTTATCGGGAGTTAAGGACAAACAGACCTCAATTGTTCTTATGCATGATAACAACACAAAGAAAACCACAGTAGAGGCGCTTCCTGTAATTATAGAGCAGCTGAAAAGCCAGGGATATATTTTCAAAACTCTTGATGAAAATACCCCACCCATTCAATTTTTGAAATAATAGATGTTTTTTATAGATAAATCCGTAAAAACGACACAAAAAACGCCGCAGCTGCAAGTTCTGCAATAATTTGGAATATATCTGCTGTTTGTATCGGGACACAGTCTTTATACCTAAGCATTCAGCAAGCACAAAAGGACGCTTGTAACATCCGTTTGCGTCGGCTGCGATAAAAATATAATAATAAATAAAACGCAAACTTGGGGCGCCCTTCTTTATATAGGGCGCCCCAAGTATTATACTTCTCCATTTTGGGATCGCAGGTGTCACAATTCGATGTCCGCTATTCCTGCAGGCTTACTGTTGCTTGCGATCACTTATTTTTTTATAATCATCAATACGCCTTCTGCTCCAACCCTGTTTTCAGGTTCTGCAAGTAGATCTTCGTTGATACATTCCTCTATTGTTTTTGCCAATATTCTGACGCCTGCAATAAGTTTCGTATAAATTTGATACTCGTTCATCAGGTGTTCAGGGATATGAGTTTTCATAAATACTGAAAGTTCTTCGGCAATTTGCTCGATAACCGTTCCCATATCGTTATTGAAATCAAAAGAAAGGTTATAGAAGTCCATATCATTCTTTCTGTCAATCACGATTATTTTGGGTTCTATAATATTACCCTTCTTGCGAAGATACCCACATTCAAGAGCTTTAGCTGCGATTTCTTTTTCATTTTCTGACAGTTTATCAATCTCAATTCCTCCAATGGCTCTGAGTACCATTAAGAGCTTGGGATCGTGAGACAGGTTGTGTCCGCAATGGAAGTGTCTATCAATACGCTTACCATAAATATTGGATACAAATACCGATTTATACCCGCCGATTGAATTTGCATTAATACCGTCGCTGCCATAGAAATCAAATTCAGGATATTGTTCATCTGTATAGGCGACTGCAACGCACGAAAAAGCTCTTTTAATTGGTTCAATATCAGAAAAGTATTTTTCTGCAAGAACTTTATTGATTCTTTCTTCAAAATCCCAAACCGTTCTTGAGATCAAAGACCACATAATAAAACGTAAATCATTCTGTTCGCTTAAGTAAGGGAATGAAAGTATTTTTTCTTCATTCTGTTTCAGCGTATTTTGATAATTTCGCAAAATTTCAGGTAAATGCTTTTCGTAAATCTTATTGGCTTGGTCGTACTCATCATAATCTACCAAATGAATATTTACTGCATACCTGCCGTTATCAAGTTTGCGGAGCATACCATATTTCCCGTTTTCACCGTGACATTGAATTTCCAATTCTTCTTCTATATAAGGCATGGGTACGCAAAGTTCTTCAGATAGTTCTTTTGCTGACTTTGGTTTGTGTTTGCACAAATATATTAAGTTTTGAGAAAACATCCTTTCGGTTTTAGAACGAGGATCGTTGCCGCAAGGATTTCCGGTTCCTGAAACAGCCAATTTGATAGGCTTTAATACATATGTTCTTTCACTCATAGTTTCAACCTCTTTTCTAACTGAATTTCTTGCAGAGAACAAACGTTGCTTTACGGTGGTTTCATTGATGTTAAGTCTTGTTGAAATCTCTTTCACCTTCAACTCATCAATGTAGAACATTACCATTACTTCTCGGTATGCCTTTGACAAAAAAGAAATTTCTTTGAAAATTCTACTTATTTGTTCTTGTTCGGCTGTTTCCTCAACAAATTCTTCTATTTGATTTTCTTTAGATCCTGACATCAATTCGCTGTTTTCAATGCTGGATACTTGGCGCTCCGCATTTCTTTTTTCACAATAATCAGCATAAACTCTGCGAGCAATGGTCCATACAAAGGCGTAAAAATTCTCAATACGTTCTTGTTTATGTATGGCTGATATTATTGCAAGAACTATATCCGAGCATAGATCCTCAGCTTCAAAAGATGTATTGCACCTATGGTAAGAAAAATGATATATCTTATCCAGGAAGTCTTTGTCATCAAGTAATTTTAGCGTTTCGTTTGTTTTCATCTTACACCTTTTTGTTTCAATCATGATCGTTACGCTTATATAGTCGGAACAAATTGAGATTGGTTAGGCGATTTTTCCAGATAAAATTCTGTTTTCCATTTTACAATCCTTCAATGTATTGATTTTTTAGGAATACGATAATTCCGGCTGACTGCAAAGTTAAAAGGAGAGGCAGCTTTCCTATAGTGCCTCTCCTTGTGCGTTTTATTTTTTAAATCAGTCTTCGTAATCTGATTTGTTTTTAAAGAAATTAAGCAAACCGAGTGAAAGATCCTCATCATCATCTCCGGCATCTTCTTCAACAGGATTTTCTTCAACGTTTTCCTTGGCAGCAATCACAGTATTTTTACCGCCGTCAAAGCCGGTGGCAATAACTGTAACTATCATTTCGTCTTCAAGATCGTTGTTAAACGCAGCGCCCCAAATTATATTCGCATCAGGATGGATGGACTCGGTAATTTTCTGAGCTGCGATATCGACTTCATCAAGCCCTATATCGGGAGAACCGGTGATGTTGATAATAACACCCGTAGCGCCGTCAATCGTTGTTTCAAGCAGCGGGCTGGAAATTGCCATCTGTGCTGCCGCCTCCGCCTTATCCTTGCCGGACGCACGTCCGACACCCATATGCGCATTGCCCGCGTCTTTCATGATTTTATGTACGTCGGCAAAGTCAAGATTTACGATCCCGGGTATCAGAATAAGATCGGATATGCTCTGTACGCCCTGTCTTAAAACGTCATCGGCGATTTGGAAAGCATTGAGCAGAGTTATACGCTCCGCTGACGCAAATTTCAGTTTTTCATTGGGAATAACAATGAGACTGTCGACATTCTGTCTGAGCTTTGCAATTCCCTCCTCCGCCACGCGCATTTTCTGTCTGCCCTCAAAATTAAACGGCTTTGTCACAATGGCAACTGTGAGTATGCCAAGATCTTTTGCTATCTGGGCTATAACGGGTGCGGAACCTGTTCCCGTGCCGCCGCCCATACCGGCGGCAATAAATACCATGTCCGTACCGCGCAGGATTTCCTCTATCTCCTCGCGGCTTTCCAACGCCGAATCCTCTCCTATCTTCGGATCAGATCCCGCACCCTGACCCTTTGTCAGCTTAGCGCCGATTTGTATTTTTTTATCCGCCCTGGAAATATCAATAACAGGACGGTCGGTATTCACCGCAATAAATTCAACTCCCTTTGTTCCGTTCGCAATCATTCTGTTTACGGCATTACAGCCGCCGCCACCCGTACCGATGACTTTTATATTTACAACACCTTCGGTGCTTTCAGCAAGTTCAAATCCGGCCATTTCTACGTCTCCTCAAGTTATATTTATCTACTGATTATATTTTATGTTATTTAATATAGTTTTTCAAGAGCTTTTTATAAAAAAACAATATTTTCTTATTCATTTTCCTCAGCCTGTTCATTCTCCTCTGCCTGGACTGCTCTGTAATACGCTTTTGTGCCTGAGGACACATCTATCTGAGCATGTTCTTTTGACTCGTTTTCATCCAGTACATACTTAGTCAATTTGAGCTTTTCGTCCAAGCGCTCAGAGCCGCCCAGAAGGACCGTCACTCTTCCGTCATAGACAAAGCTGAGATCATATATATCAGATACGGTTATTGAGGTTATTTTTTCAGCGCCTATATTATCATTTATGGACGCTGTGAGCTTTGACAGGATCTTATCGATCCCGTCTGCATCTGTCAGATACTGACCCGGCTGTAACGCTGCAGGTGTGATTCCCTCAAGCTGTGCCAAATTTTCCGGCTGCTGTTCCGACGCCTCTAAAATCTTCAAATCCTTATCTATCAAATAAAAGTAGCCTTCCCATGCCAAATAGCAAAACGGAGTGGTCTCAGATACCGTTATAACCATCGTCGAGGGCAGATTTCTGTTTATTGTCACATCCGACAGATACGGAAGCGTTTGTTTTATGCGATCTATCACGTCAAATTTATTCAGCCTGAACATGTTCTGACCTTTTTCCAGCCCTGACGCCGTTATTATTTCGTCGGCGCTGTAATGTGAGTTGCCTTCGACCGTAAACTGATTTATATTAAAAAATACGGTCAGAGAAAGCACCGTTATTATCAGTACCATAAACACCGTAAGCAGAGTGTAAAAAATCAGTTTTTTACGTTTTTTACGGCGTTTCTTATTTTTATAGTAACGGGCAAGAGCAGAATTTTCAGACAGATTTTCCATTTTATCAATCCTTTAGTTTTATTATCTCAGCACCCAAGCTTTTCAGTTTTTTATCAAAGCCGTTATAGCCTCTTTCGACATGAAAAATATTTTTCACAACGCTTTGACCCCGGGCTGAAAGAGCCGCTATCACAAGCGCCGCGCCGGAACGCAGATCGCCTGCGAATACACGCGCGCCGTAAAGGCGCTCGGTTCCGTGAACGTAAGCCGTCCTGCCGAAAACAGTGATATCGGCGCCCATTTTTATAAATTCCGAGCTTACTCTGAGCCTGTCGTCAAACACCGCCTCATGAATCTGAGTAGTGCCTGCGGCTTTGAGCAGCATCGCCATTATTATCGACTGTGCATCTGTGGGAAAACCCGGATACGGTG
>CALXGU010000067.1 GCA_944387905.1 uncultured Clostridia bacterium | reverse complement strand
CCGTTGTGATTGCGGCGGCAAGATATGTGGCTGCCTCTATCCGGTCGCCAATTATATTATACCGCGTACCGGGCAGTTTTTCAACACCCTCTATGACTATAATGCCGCTGCCGGCACCGCATATCTTGCCGCCCATAGCGTTTATAAAATTCTGCAGATCTTCTATCTCAGGCTCTCGCGCCGCGTTTGTAACGGTTACAACACCTCTGCCCCGGCATGCGGCAAGCATTATGTTTTCCGTCGCCCCGACACTCGGATACCGCAAAAATATGTCCGTGCCGTGTGCACAGCCTGAACACTCTACGGAACTGCCTGTATCAGATACGGTAAGTCCCATCTTAACAAAAGAAGACAGGTGCAGATCAATGGGTCTGCTGCCCAGTTCGCATCCGCCCGGTCGGCACTGTACTGCTCGACAGAATCTGCCCGTCGCCGCGCCTAAAAACAGCGCTGCCGATCGCATTCGGCTGACAAGATCGCACGGTATTTCGCGAAAGCTTACATTCTGCGCGTCAACATGTATTTGTCCGTCCTCAAAGGACGTTTCACAGCCGAACAGATTTAAAATTTCAAGTGTATATTGGACGTCTGTTATATGAGGACAGTTTGTCAGCGTCACCTGACCGTCATCGCACAAAAGACATGCGCAAAGTATCGGCAGCACCGAATTTTTGGCGCCGTCTACCGTGACCTGCCCTACAAGCGGCCTGCCGCCGCTTATTATGTATTCAGACATAAGAAACCTCCCGATAAGATTACAGTTTATCATATGTCTTATCGGGAAGGCGGGTTACTTTTTGATCAGATCATACATTCCGCGGTAGATGACCTCGGCCGCCCGCAGCTGAGCCATTGCCCGCGCATTGTCTCCTATTGTTTTTGCAAGCGCAGGATCGTTTTTTAAATCAAGTACCATGGAATACAGCTTTTCAGCTGTGGCATCTTTCTCCTGCAGCATCATTGCAGCTCCGTTTTCTACCAGTGACATGGCGTTATAGTACTGATGATTATGGGTCACATTCGGTGACGGTATCAGTACAGACGGCTTGCCCTGAGCCATGATCTCACCCAGCGTTATCGCGCCGGCACGGGATACCACGGCATCGCATGCCGCAAGCTGCACAGGCATATCGTATATGTATTCGACAACCTTGATATTCGTATTTTTATTGATATCAAAACCACGCTCCGATAACTGTTGCGGCATCCATTTAAAGCCGAAAGAGCCGGTGGCATGGGTATGCATAAAATCGTTGTATTGAGAGTTTTTTATGATAAAATCTACAAACAGCTTGTTTATCTCCCTCGCTCCCAGAGAGCCCGCAAACGAAATAAGATAAAAAGCTTTTTCAGGTATGCCCAGTTTTTGTCTGGCGCTCTTTTTATCACAAAAAAGGAAGGATTCGTCTATAGGATTTCCTGACAGAACAGTCTTTTTTGCCCTTCCGAAATATTTGCGTGAACTATCAAAGCTTATAAATACGCAGTCCGCAAAGCGCGACAAAAACTTGCTTGTCACGCCCGGATATGCATTCTGTTCGTGTATGCAGGTCTTGACGCCGGCAAGATGCGCCGCATATACTGCAGGCCCGCTTACATAGCCGCCCGTGCCGACAACGATATCGGCGCCGAAATCGCGTATTATTTTTTTGCAGTCCGAAACCGCGCTCAGAAACATGCTCAGCGTTCGTATGTTCTTTAGGCTGACTGATCTGCGCAGTCCCTCAACTTTTACAAACTCGATTTCAAATCCGCTGTTTTTTACAAGCTTTTCTTCAAGCGAACCGCGGTTGCCTATGAAAAGTATTCTACTTTTTGGATTTTTTGCTTTTACGGTCTTGGCTATGGTAAGCGACGGATTTATATGTCCGGCAGTACCTCCGCCTGCAAGAACTACATTCATAACTTCACCTACGATTTATCTATATAACTGAAGCGGGAGACAGAAAGCACTACTCCCATTTCAAACAACAGCATAAGAAGCGCAGTACCGCCACAGCTGAAAAACGGAAGTGTTATCCCTGTCGACGGCAGTGCGTTTGTCACAACTCCTATATTTAAGATAGTCTGTACGCCCACACGGGCTATTATGCCTATTACGAGCATTGATCCGAATTTATCGCGCGCGTTCAAAGCAATATAAAATCCGCGCCAAATGAGCATTACAAAAAGCATTATCAAAAACAGAGCGCCGATAAAGCCCAGCTCTTCTGCCGTTATCGAAAAAATGTAATCTGTTTCCGCCTCCGGAAGATACAAATGCTTCTGACGCGACTGCCCGATGCCAAGACCCAGAAGTCCGCCGGAACCGATTGCATACAGCGACTGTACAAGCTGATATCCCGAACCGCTTATATTTTCAAACGGATCAAGCCAGGTCGTGATACGCGCCTGCATATAATCGGTAAACAGGACTATGACAGTAAGTCCGAGAGTACCTATGCCGATAGCGCCGGCAAAATACCGCATCTGCACTCCGCCGACAAACATCATTATTACTCCTATCGCCATTATAACGATAGCTCCCGAAAGATGAGTTTCGACCGCAACAAGCCCCACGACCGTACCCAGCATTATGATAAGCGGAAGCACGCCGACTTTGAACTTATTCATGTTCTTGTAATTGGCGGAAATATACGAGGCAAAACTGATTATTATTGCGAACTTGCCTATTTCCGACGGCTGAAACCGTATTCCGAAATCAAGCCAGCGTCTTGCGTCACCGACTGTTTTGCCTATCCCGGGAATAAGCACCAGTATGAGCAGTACAACAGCCACACATAGAAGAGGAAAAGCATACTTACGCAGACGGTGATAGTCAAAGAACGCCATACCGAACATTACCACTATACCTACCGCGGCAAAAATAAGCTGACGCTTTATATAGTAATAACTGTCGCCGTATTCATAATAGCCGTAGACATAGCTGGAAGACGCCACCATTATAAGCCCGAACACAACAAGAATAAGCACCAGCATTAAAAACGGTATATCCACCCTTCCGATGCTCGCGCCCTTTGCCTTTACGGCTTTAGGTTTTTCATTGAGTTTTGATACGTTGTTCTGTGCCATATTACCTCAGCTGCTCAAATATAATACAAAGCCTGATAAACGATCCCCCACAGCGCCGCGGCGCAGGCCAGCGCCGATACGGCTGTAAACACCAGTACGATTGTAATTTCTTTCCAGTTACACATTTCAAAATGATGATGAATAGGCGTCATTTTGAATATACGCTTGCCGTGCGTAAGTTTGAAATACGCTACCTGCAGAACTACCGACAGGCCTTCTATCAAATATACTATACCGCCAAGCAGTATAAAATACACAAGATCATAAGATAATGCAAGAGCAACTACGAGTCCGCCCAGAAACAGCGAACCGGTATCGCCCATAAATACCTTTGCAGGATGAAAATTATAAATCAAAAACGCCAAAAGTCCGCCCACAGACGATGAAGCCAACACCGCAAGACCGACATTGCCTTTGCCCGCCGCATTGAAAACAAGCGCCACCACAACAAAAGACATCACATACGGAAGCGTGACGCACGTGGCAAGACCGTCAAGTCCGTCTGTCAAATTGACTGAGTTAACAAAGAAAAACACAAAAGGAATTATAATAATAAAATAAAAATACGAAAGATGAAGATTTACGCTGAAAAACGGAATATATATATCCGTTGTCAAATATCCCGAAAAATACATCGCAGCTATATACAGAGTAATAACCGCGGCAAGAAGTATGGTCTTTTGGCGCACGTTTAAACCTTTATTGTGCTTTTGAGTGAATTTTATATAATCGTCCGCGAAGCCGACTGCGGCGCATAAAATTATAAATATCACCGCGTACAGCAGGCGGTAGTCATCGGAAAATATGACAGACACGCCAAGTATCAGCGTTATAAGTATTATCGGGAGTATGAAAATTATACCTCCGGCGGTGGGAGTACCCTGCTTGGACTTATGCCATGACGGACCTATCTCAAGTATGCTCTGCCCGAACTTCAGCTTTCTCAGCCAGGGCAGCACCAGCGGTCCTAAAACAGCGCTGAGCACGAATGTCAGCACCATTGACATCACTATTGCGGTATTCATCTGTTCCACTCCCCTTTAAAATCGTTTAAAAGACCTGCCATATTCATGCTCTGAGAGCCTTTGAAAAGTATATTGTCGCCCGTCTGCACATTTTTTTTCAACACCTCAAGGGCCTGTGAATTATCAGTGCAGTAATATGCCATATTATCGTCAAGTTCTTCATAAAGATATTTCATCTGGCTGCCGACGCATATGACTTTATCCGCGCCCAGCCTGAGTATATCGCAGGCAAGCTGACGGTGAGCCTGTATTGAATAGCTGCCCAGCTCCAGCATATCCGCCAGTACCAGAACTTTTCTGCCCTCATATCCGCTCATCACCGACATCGCCGCCGACATCGAGGCGGGAGAGGCGTTATAAGTGTCGTCAAATATACGCAGCCCTTTATACTCGTATATGTTCTGACGCTTGCCGTCACCACTAAAGCTCTCTATTCCGCATATCAGACTGTCTATATCGCAGCCAAGAGCAATTCCGACTGCCGCTGCGGCAAGCGCGTTATATATATTATGTCTGCCCTCTACGGACAGCTGCACATGTTTTTTTACACCGTTATATACAAGATCGAAAGTATTATTGACAATATTTTGCGCGAGTATATCACAGTCTTTATTATCGATTCCGTAACGCAGAACCTTTTTATCCGTAACAAGCGATCCGAGCATATCGTCGTCAGCATTTATTACGGCGGTACCGTTTTGCGGCAGTGCCTGAACGATCTCGCTTTTTGCCTTGAATATATTTTCTCTGGAGCCGAGAAGCTCGATATGCGAGATGCCGATATTTGTTATAACAGCCACATCAGGCGGAGCTATGGAGCACAAATATTTTATCTGCCCAAAACCGCGCATTCCCATTTCAAGCACCACCGCGGCGTCTGACTCTGAGGTTTCAAGAACGCTCAGCGGCAGTCCCAGCTCATTGTTGTGATTGCCCTTTGAATAATGCACTTTCATGCAGCGCGACAATGCGCTTGCTATAAAATTTTTGGTAGTCGTTTTGCCGACGCTGCCTGTCACCGCGATTTTTTTGACATCGAGCGTCTCAAGATGCATAGCCGCGATATCTCCCACAGTACGCAAGACACTGTCTGTCATTATATACGGATTGGAGACGGCACCGGGGTCTCTGTCGGTAAGATATGCGATACCGGACTTTGAATCAAGGCTTTTTATAAAGTCATGACCGTCAAAATGCTCGCCTTTGATAGCCGCAAAAATACAGCCTGCTTCCGCACGCCTCGAATCTGTCACAAGGCTTGTTACAGTCATATCCGGACCGCAGAGAACTCCTTTTGTCCTGTCGGCGATTTGTTTTAATGTAAGCTTCATTTACCTAACTCTTCCATAATATCAAGGGCAGTTTGGACATCGTCAAAATCAATCACGCCCGTATTTAATATCTGATACTTTTCATGACCTTTGCCCGCTATCACTATAAAGTCGTCCGGCTGAGCCATTTCAACGGCGTGTCTTATGGCATCCGCACGGTTTTCTATCGCAATGTACGGTGTCTTCTGTTTTTTGACGCCCGGAAGTATCTGATTTATTATATCCATTGGCGGCTCGGATCGGGGATTATCCGACGTGACTATCACGTATGACGAATTGCCGGCAGCGATCTGTCCCATTATAGGCCGTTTGAGTCTGTCTCTGTCTCCGCCGCAGCCGAATACTGTTATTATTCTGCCGCGCGCGCAGTTTTTTACAGTCGTCAGTATATTCTCAAGAGCGTCGGGTGTGTGCGCGTAGTCCACCATTACGGTATAGGGACGATTTCCGCTTATGACCTGAGCTCTGCCGGGCACCGCATCAAGTGCAAGCCCGCCTCCCGCAAACTGTGCAAAATCAAAACCGAGTGCGCACACAGCGCCTATCGCAGCCAATGCGTTATATACCGTAAACATACCCGTAGACGCTATGCTCACTTTGCCGATTCCGCCTTTTGTAACGGCAAGAAAACTGATGCCGGACGGCTTTTGCTTTATATCCTTTGCCACAAAATCCGCTGAATTATATATTGTTGAATATGTGTATTTTTTATTTTCAAACTGTTCTGACAGCATGGAGCCGGAATCATCGTCTATATTTATAACCGCGGTCTTCGCGTTTTCAAAAAGTTTGAATTTCGCGCGGCGGTAATTGTCCATAGTCTTATGATAGTCAAGATGATCCTGTGTGAGATTTGTGAACACCGCAGTATCGAATGTGATGCCGCAGACGCGTTTTTGGACGATCGAATGTGATGAGACCTCCATCACCACATACTCCGTTTGTTCCTGTACCATCTGACAAAGCAGACTGAACAGCTGATACGGCTCTGGAGTAGTCGCGCTGGACAGAAGTGTCCTATCACCTATCATATTTGCTACAGTTCCTATAAGACCGGTCTTCTTGCCGAGCATATCCAAAATGTTTTTTATATAATAAACTGTTGAGGTCTTGCCGTTTGTGCCGGTAACACCTATAAATTTCAGCTTTTTTTCAGGATGACCGAACCATGCGCTTGAGATATCAAACATCGTGCGTCTGGTGTCGTCTGACAGTATATGGGGCAGAGTACTGTCGGTGGGGCGCGCCGCAATAATCGCAGCAGCTCCGTTTTGCTGAGCGGAAAGCGCATAGTCGTGACCGTTTGCGCTCTCGCCCTCCAGACAGACAAACAGACTGCCGTCTTTCACCTTGCGCGAGTCATATTCTATACCGCTTATCTCAATATCAGCGTATGATTTATCATACTTGAGCCCTGTATCGCAGAGCAATTCAGACAGTCTCATATATCCTCCGTTAATTTGCTACATCGTTATAATTCTTATAATATGCAGTCACGACAGTACCCGCCTCAACGACAGTGCCTGCCGCCGGCTCCTGAGATGTTATCAGAGCCGTGCTCTTTGTACTTTCGTTGCCGACCGTACGCAGATTGAGACCGTAGTTGGTTATCATTTTCTGCGCACCCGCAACGCTCATTTGTGTTATATCGGGAACGGTTATAGTTGCTGACGGCTCTTTGCCGTTTGTATACAGAACGACTGTTCCGGTCCTCGGTATGGAGGTGGCGCTTTTTGGCATCTGATAATCAACAGTACCCTCTCCTCCGACGATTTTATACGACAGACCGCTTTCTTTTATGGCGGCTATCGCCTCATCGGTCGAAAGTCCTGATACAGCCGGGACAGATGTGTCAAGAGTCTGGAGTTCTTCCTCTGTATATTGCGGAGTTATTTCAAGATACGGAAGTACGTCCGCCAATATCTTTCCGGCCGTAGGCGCTGCGGTAAGGCCACCGAAATATTCAGTGCCGTTAAGCTCATCCAGCATTACCAATATCGCTATCTGCGGATCATCTGCAGGCGCAAAGCCTATAAACGACGCGATATATTCTTCCTTGCCTGTAGAGCTTTCCGTTGCCAGCTTTTCCGATGTGCCTGTCTTTCCGGCGACCCGGTAGCCTTTTACATATGCGTTTTTTCCGGATCCGACCGTAACTACGTCTTCAAGCAGAGCGCACATCTTTTCCGACGTCTCTTTTGATATGACCTGTCTTTTTACTCCGCTGTCAATACTTTTTACTACTGTTGTTTTTCCGTTTTCATCAGTAGAGGTTATCTCTTTGACTATATGCGGTGTTATCAGAGTTCCGCCGTTTGCCACTGCGGCTACGGCAGTTATCATTTGTATCGGGGTTATTTTAAAACGCTGTCCGAACGAGGCTGTGGCAAGCTCTACCTCGTTGAAGCTCGAATCGCTGTGAAAAATACCGGACGCCTCGCCTACAAGATCGACACCTGTTTTTTCCGTCAGTCCGAAATTCTCAAAATAGCTCTT
>CALXGU010000066.1 GCA_944387905.1 uncultured Clostridia bacterium | reverse complement strand
TGCCGTCAAATTCAGGCAGTCCGGAAATATCGATACTGAATTTTTCGGCTGAAAGATCAGAAGTCTTATCAAAAAACGGTATGATATCGGCAGCGGCAAGAGCAGCTGAAGCGGCAATTAATAATAAGGCGCACAGTAATGTTATTTTATGCTTGATTTTTAATTTTTTAAACATGTTTGAATATCCGCCTTGTTATTTTATCGTGAGAGTGGCCTTTGAAATCATGAGTAGAAACATTTTTAAAATTATATTTAATAAAATCCACATCTAAAAAGAAATCGGAAGGATAGATCCTGTTCCAGCTATATATAATAACTTCATCTGCTGAATGGATGAAGTTATTTATTTGCATGTTTTCTAAAAAACAGCAGTAATTTTTTGTAAGCTGTGGTTCGAGGCATTCTTTTATAACAAGATCATCACATAAACCGTTGAATAATACAGCTGAATACGATTCAATATAAATGGGAGAGTGAGCAATTTCAACGATGTCATGTATGACTTGCCTGTCACGGCTCAGTCGCTTTTCTCTGAACAGAAGGCCCATTTTTTCATCGACACATATAAAAACAGACATATTTCACCTCAAATAAGCTATCTGATCACAATCTATTGTCTGTATTCAGATGCTTTTATCGAATATACCAAATGAGGCATATTCATATTATAATAGTGCTTAATGATCCTATCCCTGACTTTCATACCGTTTTTTAAAGCAACCTTTTGAGATGCGGTATTGTTTTGGCGAATGATCGAAAAAACCTCTTTTGCATTTAATGTTTCAAATGCATATTTTTTGCATGCCGAGGCTGCTTCAAAGGCATATCCTTTGTGCCAGTAATCCTTTCTGAACAAGTATCCTATTTCGATCACCTGCTTATCATTGTAATCTTGTAATGACAGACCGCATTGACCGATAAATTCAGTGTTTTCTTTCAATATAACTGCCCAGAGACCGAAACCGTATTCTTTATATCTAAACAGTTGTTTTTGAAGCCATTGGAAAACTTCTTTGTCATCGAACGCATGCTCATAAGCGTACATTACGTCTTTGTCCTGAAGTATTTTGCATAGATTACTGAAATCGTTTATTTCAAGTTCTCTTAAAAAAAGTCTTTGTGTTTCAATTATCATTTTGTCCTCGCTTATATAATCAAAGCAATAATTAAAAGTATTATAAGAAGAGCAAAATTGCTTTCTGAAAAAAATATATAGTATTGTTTTTTAAATTTAGGATATTGCTGAACAAGGATTTTGTATGATATCAGACTTGCCATTGAAGCGATAAGAGTGCCGAGCCCGCCTATATTGCATCCTATTATAAGTTCTTTCCAGTTATCAGTAAATCCTGAGAGGAGCAGTGCAGAGGGAACATTGCTTATAATTTGGCTAGTAAGAACTGCCACGGCCTTGACGTGACCCTCTATGGCAAAAGAGAGGAAATTTCTGAACACTTCAATATTTTTTATATTTCCTATAAAAATAAAAAAGGCGAAAAAAGTCAGCAAAAGCGAATAGTCAACGCCTGTCAATATATTTTTGTCTGAAACAAGAAAAACAGCAAATATGATCAAGGCAATGATCAAGGCAGGGATGATTTTAAATATGCCCAGCATACAAATAACAAGACTGATAAGGCAGATGGATATCAGCTTATAGTCTGCCGGTCGGACCGGCACAGAGACTTGATTAACACTTTCTGATTTTTTCATTACAATAAAAAGGAACAGAATTACCGCAGTAACAACAACATACGGCAGCATCAAAACAAACAGTTCCCAAAATCCGATCTGAGATTTTGAATACAGATACAAATTTTGCGGATTTCCCATAGGTGTAAGAGAGCTTCCCATATTTGCGGCGATTGTCTGCATAATAGTTACGGGTACCATCAGCTTCTGCAATCCGGCCATTTGCAGTACCGTAATACTGAACGGCACAAATGTGATCAGTGATACGTCGTTTGTAATGACAGTGCTGAATACGAAAGGCAGAAAAACAAGTATGACACAAATCTTTTTTGAGGTTTTTGCGGTTTTCAATAAAGAATTGGCAAGAAAAATAAATACACCCGCTTTTTGGAAACCCTGCATTACCGCCATAAGAGCAAAGAGAAGGGCAAGAGTGTCCCAGTCTATATAGTTTACATAATTTAAGCTTGGCGGTACAAATATACAAGAGATGAGGGCGATGACCATTGCAAAGAACAAAACAGTTTCAGTTCGTATAAAATGTAAAATTCTATTTGCTGATTTATTCATAGTGAAATCTTTCTTACAATAAAAAGTATATATTTATGACATGTAAATTTAGCAAGATATAAAAATATGATAACAGTATTGCGCTGAGCTGATATGTCATATAAAGAATATCAATATATCAAGTGCTGTTTGAAATCAGTTGGCGTCAAATGATGCTGTCTGTGTAACAGAAGTCTTTTGACCTGCATCTTTAAATGCCGCAGCTTGCTGTATGGTATTAAATAAGTCAGTAAAATACTACAGATGATTAAAGTGTCTACGGTAACGCAAGCATACAGAAAGTTTGAACGCTTTATCAAATTTGATCATATCAAGCAATTTATGCCAAATATCAGATGCGAATAAGGCCTTGACTGAATTATCCGGATTAAAGCATATATATATTTTAGTACATTTTTATAAAAATTCAACCGTGGTATTGATTTTTTATAAACGATATTTGTATTTAATAAACAATATCTATCATAGAACATCATGATGCAAATAAGTATCAAGCGTATAATCTATGCTATATTAGCAAATAAATTTTTTGCATTCAAATATTAAACACATATTATTAATTGTTCAGAGGATAAAATTGTATGTCAACTAATACACAATGATTTTACGCGGCTCAGTTAACATAAAACTTAAAATTAATTGACAAGGTAAAACAGATATAATAAAATAAAACTAACACTATTAGTTAGCGGAGGCGTAAAATGTCGAGAAAAGGTCTGTCAACAGACATAGTTGTTAATGCAGCAACAGCTTTGATAGAAGAAAAAAGCGTTGCTCAATTTTCAATGGGCAAGCTTGCACGACAGCTGCATGTAAAAACAGCTTCATTGTATAATCATGTGGAAAGTATAGACCACTTGATGGATCTTGTTGTGAAACAGGCTGCAGGCAGACTTGCAAAACAGGAAAATAATGCTGTTGCAGACAAACACGGAGAAGAAGCACTTTATGCTCTGGCACTTGCATATCGGGATTTTGCAAAGAAACATTATCAGTTGTACTTAATGATTATATCATTTTCCAAATGGGATGATCCGGACTTTAATATGGAAATGAGTAAACTGATCTCGCCGTTAATAAAGCTGCTGTCTGAATACGGACTGTCAGATACGCAGCAATTTCATTGGCAAAGGGTGTTGCGGGCTTTTATGAGCGGCTTTGCGTTACACGAACAGGCCGGAGGTTTTTCTCACTATCCGGTTGATACAGATAAGAGTTTTCAAATGGCGGTCCAATGTGTAGCAGACGGATTAAGACGGACAGGGGGCAGGAGCATACAATGAAAACAACAGAGGAATACTTATTTAAAGATGCACCCATCGGGCGAGCTGTGCTGTCACTTGTTATTCCTACAGTAATAAGTCAATTGATTACAGTGATTTATAATATGGCCGACACTTTTTTTATCGGACAAATAGGCGATCGTAATCAAGTAGCCGCGGTTTCATTATGTATGCCAATGTTCATTTTTTTGACAGGACTTGCAAATCTGTTCGGGATCGGCGGAGCCAGTTTGACGGCACGCAGTTTAGGGATAGGAAATGATGAAAAAGCAAGACAAACTGTATCGTTCAGCATCTGGACGGCAATCGCTATTTCATTGATTTACGGCATTGGCATAACACTGATGCGATCCGTGATACTTCCTGTAGTAGGAGCTGATGCAGATACATATAAGTTTTGCAGTCAATATTTATTCTGGACTATTACAGTGGGATCTGTGCCGACAGTGTTAAATCAAGTACTTGCACATTTGGTGCGGGCAGAGGGACATTCATCACAGGCAAGTATTGGTGTAGCGCTGGGCGGAGTGCTGAATATAATTTTCGATCCGATTTTTATTTTTGTGTTTAAATTAGAGATCGTAGGGGCTGCAATCGCAACAATGATCTCTAATGTGATAGCTGTTTGCTATTTTATTTTACTTTTGATCAAAAAACAAAAGACAACTAAAATTTCATTTTGTTTTAAATATTACAATTATAAAAATGGTATAGCAAAAGAAGTATTATTGGTGGGGTTCCCCAGCTGTCTTATGAATTTTATGGGAGTGTTGTCCAATGTTACTATAAATAAATTGATGTCGGGTTATTCCAATGCTGCAATAGCCGGAGTAGGTGTCGCAAAAAAGGTGGATATGCTTTCTTTTGCAATAGCTACCGGCATGTCTCAAGGAGTTTTGCCGCTTATCGCGTATAATTATTCCTGCCGTAATTATCGGCGTATGAAGTCGGCTCTTAAAATAGATTTTTTGCTGAGTTTCTCGACTTCAATAGTAAGTACGATATTCTTATTTACTTGCGCAGGAGCAATCGTAAGGGCATTTATAAACGATGCTCAGACTGTGAGCTACGGACAACTGTTTCAGCGTATAATATGTATTACAGGACCCTGTATCTCAGTTACAATGCTGGCAATTACTGCTTTCCAGTCTGTCGGCAAGAAAGCAATGCCCACAGTTTTATCATTTATGCGTAAAGGCGGTTTAGATATTCCTTTTATGTTTTTGCTCAACAGTATAATAGGAGTAAACGGCATAGTTTGGGCGACACCTATCGCAGACGTATGTGCAATGACTACAGCTATAATGCTGTTTATACCTTTTTGGAAAAGTTTATCTTCTGCTGAACGAATAAATGATCTCTCTAAGCCAAAAAGATCTTAAGCCGAACATAGATCTGTTCGGCTTCTCTGACTGTAAAAGTTATTTATTATTGATTTAAGTTTTAGATAAGTTTTGTATTACTGGCAATAATCAGTTCCGGTCTCTGCAACAGCTTTCAAGGAAGTGCGGATCGCGTTTAGCTGTAAATTCAGATATTCTTAATCATCGAATAAAGCATAATGTACACATGCGCGAACAAAAAGATAAATCATGCCGCGAATAAAACCTGCTGGCATGTTAAGCTTTGATGACAGCAGTTCTGAGTATTTTTTGTATCGGACATTAACGCCTTTAAAGAATTCCTTGCCGTAATCACGGTATTTGGGACTTGCATATACCTGATACATAAATCGATATTTTTTACCATGGAGCTTAGCAGTCAAATACGGCATTTCCTGCAGAAAGCGTTCAATGTCAGCAAAATCTGTAGGTGCCATAGCCATAAAGTCGTCTTCTACTTTTGCCATACAATATGCTGTGGATTGTATTACTATATTATCCTTACTTTCAAAATAGTAAATCAGATTGCCGTTGGTCACGCCGCAAGCGTCTGCTAATTTTTTTAATCCTGTGTTTTCCAGACCGTTTTCACAAAAAGTATTAAAACAAATTTCCAAAAATTCTGTTCTTCGTGTTGGACTTCCTTTTAATTCTTTCACTTTGAGCTCCTGTTATTTTAAAAGTATATCAAATTATAATATATATCGAAATATAAATCAATTTATATATATAATTTATTTTATTAAAAAGTGATTTTAATAAAAAATCCTATAAATCTATTATAACCTGCAAAATTAAAAAGTCCGTATGTATCTGAGTACGGACTCTTTTTTGTGGTAAATAATTTTCAAAACGATAACAAAGTAGTTCCAGAAACAATATAAGCTTAAAACTCCTGAAAATGAAATACACAGTGAAAAAAATATGCTTATCAAAGTTGATTTTTCATTTAATATAATCCTTTTATATTTTAACTTAATGATATGTGATAATTATAATATATAGAACTATAAATAAAATGTCGAATCCGATAAATATAAAAAAGTGCAGAAAAGAAACTCTAAAAACGTATGTTATAATAAGATGGCTCAGCACAAATGAGCATGGATTCAATATGTCTAAGGATTATAAAAAATATATATTCAGTTTGCTTTGGGATAAAAAGGTATAAAAATAGCGCTGATTCCAGAACGAATCCGGTCCGGCGTTGTTGTGTCTGTGATGATCGTTTTTAGCGGAGGCCAAGTTGTTGGCTCTCACTCAAATATAAAAGAAAAGAGCCCAAACACGAAATGCGTCAAGACTCAGGCTGTAAAATCCGCATAAAAAAGATATTTTAAGTCTTACTTAGGAGGCAGTTGAACTCTCGCGACTTGCAAAAAGCAGGCAGATACAGCGAGCCGTCGTGAAAACACTTGCGACTGAACAGCTATGCCGAGTGTGACTTTATGCAAAAAAGAGGAAAAAGAAAGCGGGCGGATGGCTTGTTTACTGCCACAAAAGAATAAGTCGGAGCAAAGTAAACTTTGCTCCGACTTGGTGGGAGCGGGTGGATTCGAACCACCGTAGCTGATAGCAACAGATTTACAGTCTGCCCCCTTTGGCCGCTCGGGAACACTCCCAGGTTATGGAGCTGGTGAACGGAGTCGAACCATCAACCTGCTGATTACAAATCAGCTGCTCTGCCATTGAGCCACACCAGCGGATAACGAAAATAATTATATCTGTTATAAGCCTTTTTGTCAACACTTTTTTTTAGTTTTTTTATCGGAGCCGGCGGTTATAGTTGACAAACCGTTTAATAATATTATAATATATATAACAGAATAAAGAGAGGAACTGAAATGGATTTTTTATTTGAACAGCTGAAAAAATTCGGCGACGCTACTTTTGAATTCCTAATGCGCCTCGCTATATGTATAACTATTTTGTCTGTTGGTGTATTGTTGATACAATGGCTTATCAAGCGTTTGACTAAAAGCCGGCTGTACGGCAAAATTGATGAAAGTCTGGGCAGATTTCTTGCCAGTTTTTTAAAAATACTGATGTACGTTCTTTTGTTTATGACAGCGGCATCTATTGTTGGCGTTCCTATGACATCTTTTGTAACGCTGCTTGCCAGCGCCGGTGTCGCTATCGGCCTTGCTCTTCAGGGCGCGCTATCCAACCTTGCGGGCGGGGTAATGATTTTAATATTCAAACCGTTTAAGATAGGAGACTATATAGAAATATCCTCAGGCGGCGGTACAGTGACGGATATCACAGTTTTTTACACAAAGTTATGTACGCCTGACAATCGCCTTATTACAGTCCCTAACGGTCAGCTTACCGGTACATCAATAACAAATTTTTCTGCCAATAAAACGCGCAGAGTGGATTTTGTTTTCACAGCATCGTACAGCAGCGATATCGATACTGTTATAAGCATATTGACAGATGTTGCGCAAAGTAATGAACTTGTGCATAAAGAGCCTGCGCCTTTTGCGGCGTTGAGTACTCAAAAGGACAGTGCCTTGGAATTTGTGCTGCGTGTATGGTGCTCATCAGAGAATTATTGGACGGTTAATTATGACATTCAGAGCGCCGTAAAAAAAGCTTTTGATAAAAACGGTATAGAAATACCATTCCCGCAGCTTGATATCCATACAAAGTAAAAAAGCGATAAAATAAATAGACCTGCTTGAGTCGGCAGGTCTTTTATAATTTAAAAACAAAACATTTATATTAATTAATAAAATCACTTGACACATTGAAATGGCTATGATACAATACTATACTGTATCATAATGGCTGATTATACCTTTTTATGGCATATTTTTGTGTCGAAAGCGGGTTTTTTATGCTATATTCAGCCTACTTAAAGGTGTAATCAACTTTGTTATAAATAAAAGGGACGGAGTGATGGTATTTATGCCGAAATTAAAGGTTTTGGGCAAAAACGAGAGAATGAGTTTTTCTAAAATCAATGAAATCCTGGAAATGCCTAATTTGATAGCCATTCAAAAGGATTCTTACAACTGGTTTTTGGAAAAAGGACTGAA
>CALXGU010000065.1 GCA_944387905.1 uncultured Clostridia bacterium | reverse complement strand
GCACACGTATGGGGCGAATATGTATACAACAATGACGCCACAACAGAGGCAGACGGAACAGAGACGGCAAAATGTCAGTTCTGTGACGCAACAGACACAAGAACAGCAGAGGGCACAAAGCTTGAAGCTCAGGAAATCATCGACAGCTCGACGATCTTTACCGATATAGAGAGCGGAAGATGGTATAAAGAGTACGTAGACTACGTAGCGACATTCAAGCTGATGAACGGAATGACTGAGACAACGTTCGAGCCGTCAACAACACTGACACGCGCGATGTTCGTACAGATACTCGCAAACATGAGCGGAGTAGATACAAGCGACAACAGTGTAGGAACAGTATTTACGGACGTACCTGCGGGCAAGTGGTACACACCTGCAGTCAAGTGGGCAAACGAGAACGGGATCGTAGACGGAATGACCGAGACGACGTTTGAGCCTCAGACAGCTATCCAGCGACAGCAGATATGTGTAATGGTAGTAAGATACGCCGAGAAATTCGGCATAGAGCTTACAGCGGACATAGAGAAGAAGGCATTTGAAGACGATTCAAATATCCAAAACTATGCAAAAGACGCAGTATATATCTGTCAGCAGGCAGGAATCGTAGACGGCAAGACCGAGACAGAATTCAAACCCCGCGACAATGCAACCCGTGCGGAGATCGCTACCATCATAACAAGATTCCATCAGAATTTTGTTGCTGAAAAATAAAGATACAAACTCCTGCGGCTTTTAATGGCTGCTTACAGACAAAATATTGTCTTTATTTGTAAAACACTGCATAAAAAGGATTGGGAAATCTCGATCCTTTTTATGTTGAGTGTTAATTAAAAAACCAGGAATTGCTACAAATAAAAATATGTATGTGCTATAATGAAGAACGGAGGGATTTTTGATGAAGATGAATAAGCTGTTTTATTTAAAACCTGCACAAGATAATACTCAAACCCTTCCTTTAGGCAACGGTCATATAGGAGCAATGCTTTACAGCGGAGTAAAAGAGGATATTTATGCACTTAACGATGACACACTTTGGTCGGGGTATCCGAAAGATACTGATAATCCGCTGTCGTCGGCATACCTTGAAAAAATACGACAACTTACGAATCAGGGCAAATATCTTGATGCGCAGAAAACTGCTGAGAGATGGATGTACGGAAGTTGGGGTCAGAGCTATCTCCCGACCGGGAACTTAAGGGTAACGCTTGATCATGACGGGTATGACAGCTATAAAAGAATTCTTTCGCTTGATAACGCGGTACATACAGTCGAGTATATAAACAATGGCGTAAATTACTTTCGTGAAGCGTTTATAAGTTATCCTGACGATATAATGTGTATAAGATATACCGCTAATGGCGCAAGTCTTTCTATGAACATTGCGGTTGACAGCAAGCTCAAAAACACAGTAAAAGTCCTGGACGGTATGCTTATACTTGAGGGACAGGCGCCGGGGGACTGTGTTCCCGAATACATGCAGGCAAAGGAAAAAGTACGATATAACAATACTGCAGCATTACAGGGAATGCGGTATGAAATACTTGTATATGTTTTGACAGACACTGGAACGGTAAGCAGCGGTGACGGCAGCTTGGCTGTGAGTGACGCACATACGGTTCAGATCTATATTTCGGTAAATACTTCATTTAAAAGCTTCGATACCCATCCGTATCTGGAGGGAGCGGACTGTCATAAAAAATGCAGTCTAACCATGAAAAGGGCGGTAAAAAAATCCTTTGAAGCACTTAAAAGACGCCATATCAAAGACTATCGCGGGCTGTTCTGCCGGCTGGAACTTGATCTGGGCAAAGGCTTTGACGGTGAACCGTCCGATAAAAGGTTGTATGAATTTAAAAATCGCCCTGATGATCTTTCACTGTACAGTCTGATGTATCAGTACGGAAGATATTTGCTGATAAGCAGTTCACGACCCGGTACGCAGCCTGCCAATCTTCAGGGTATATGGAATGAACAGTTGCCTGCGCCGTGGAGCTGCAACTATACAACAAATATAAATGTCCAGATGAACTATTGGGGCGCGTTGGGCGCAAATCTGGCCGAGTGTTGTATGCCGCTTAATGAAATGATAGGACAGCTTGCCCAAAACTGGCAAAAAACGGCAAAAACCCACTACGGGGCAGACGGATTCTGTGTTCATCACAACACCGATCTATGGCGCATGACAAGTCCTGTCGGTTCATGGGGCGGCGGGACTACGCGATATGCGTATTTTCCGCTTGCGGGAGCGTGGCTGACAAGACATCTGTACGAGTATTACATGTATACTCTTGACAGAAAGTTTTTGGACGAATACGCGTACGGATTAATAAAGATGTCGGCGGCGTTTTGTGACAGCATGCTTGTTGAAGACGGAGAAAAACTGATATTCAGTCCTGCAGCGTCACCGGAAAACATGTTTGTTGTAGACGGTCAAAAATGCGCTATGAGCAAGTATTCGGCGATGTATCAGTCAATAGTGATAGATGCATTTAATATATTTTTGCAGTGCTCAGAAATACTTGATCGTGACACAGAATATGCAGATTATATACGTGAAAGGCTCAAGAACGTACAGTTTCTTGAGATAGGTTCAAGCGGTCAAATACTTGAATGGGACCGCCAGTTTACCGAGTCAGATCCGCACCATCGCCATCTGTCGCAGCTGTACGCTCTGTATCCGGCAAAGATGATAGACAGCAAGGAACTGGCTGATGCATGCAGGCGTTCGCTTGAACTTAGAGGGGATGAGGGCACCGGCTGGAGCTGTGTGTGGAAAATGTGTCTGTGGGCATGTCTCAATGACGGCAACCGCGCCCTGTCTCTTCTTGACAGACTGATGACTCCAGTAATAACGGATCAGATAAACTTTAAAGGCGGCGGCACCTACCCCAATTTGCTCAACGCCCATCCGCCGTTCCAAATAGACGGAAGCCTTGGGCTTGTAGCGGGAATAAATGAGATGCTTGCAAGATTTGAAAACGGAGCGATAATACTTTTGCCTGCGCTTGCAGATAAGTGGAAAAACGGTTCGGTGCGCGGGCTTAAAGTAGACGGCGGCTATACCGTAGATCTGAAATGGACAGAAGGTGTGCTCAAGTATGCATATATACACTCTTTGTCCGGAGATATCCCTAAGGTAATATATAACGGCGCGGAATATAAAAACGCCGTGATAGCATAGGAGGCGCGTCTTATGACTGATATGCAGAATTGTTATAAAATAATTAAAAAAAGCGGCTGCAATGACACGGAAATATATCTGAAAAACCTTTCAGATACCGAAATTTCACTTAAAGAGGTTTGTGTCGCGGCGTTTTCAAATGATTACAGCGGCGCATGCAGGATATACGGAGAGGGCTTTACTATGCTCAGTCAGTATACCGGTGTAATGGAAAAACCGGAATGCATGACAAAATATGATGATTTCAAGCATTACCGTCTTTATAAAAACAGCGGACAGAATGCCGTATATAATTGTCTTATAATCGAGAACGATAAAAATATCGATATATATGCATTTTCCTCCTGCAGGCGTTTTTCGGGCAGGATCGAATGGGATTCAGAGCAGATAAAAATGATACTTGATCTGGAAAATATACGTGTGGCTGCGGGGGAAACGATACGGCTTGAAAATATTCTTGTGCTGACAAATGCGGATCACGGTACGGGACTGGATATGCTGTCAGACTGTCTGAAAAGGAATCATGCTGTACAGCCTCCGGCTGATAATGTCACGGGCTGGTGCTCGTGGCTGTGTTTCGGACCATACGTGACGGCAAAGGATATCGATGCGAATATGCACGCTATAAGCGTCAATATTCCGCAGCTGAAATATGTCCAGATAGACGACGGGTATCAGAAACATATGGGCGATTGGCTGGATGTGTCTGATGATTTTGGTGACATACATGCGGTAATAGAAAATATACGCAGGTACGGTGCTGAGCCTGCAATATGGGCGGCACCGTTTATTGCCGATAAAGACTCGCGTCTTCTTACGGAGCATCCTGATTATTTCGTACAGGACAGTGACGGGAATCCGCTTGCGTCTGATAAATATACATTCGGAGGCTGGAGATGCGCGCCGTGGTATATTCTGGATGGATCAAACCCTCAGGCATGTGCATATCTTGAGCATGTATTCAGTACGATGCGCAGGGAATGGGGTATAAAATATTATAAGCTCGACGCAAACTGCTGGGGATCGTTCTCGTTCGGTATACGGCATGACCGCAGCTGCACATCTGTTGAGGCATACCGCATGGGCATGGCAGCCGTACGCAGAGGAGCGGGGGAGGATGCAGTTCTGCTTGGCTGCAATGCTCCGATGTGGCCGTCAATAGGAGAGGTCAACGCGATGCGGGTGTCGGGCGATATGTGCCGGCGCTGGAGAGATGTTAAAATGCTTGGCAGAGAGACCTGTGCGAGAGTTTGGACAAGTAAGCTTTGGTGTGTAGACCCGGATGTCATAACCTTGAAAAATCAGTCTGTTCCTCAGCTTATGCCTGACGGCTCTGTTGTGAAACGTCAAAAGGACGGCTTGAACGAGCAGGAGACCGAATATCATAAATGTGCAGTGTTTGCAGCTGCCGGTTCAGTGCTGGCCGGAGATGATCTGAGCGTATACGGAGATAAGGAGTTTGATACTCTCAAAATATTTTTGGAACAAAAACATTCTCCGGCACGGTTCAATCCGCTTGATTTATCTGTAGGACATATGAGCGCAAACGGATGCGAATATGCTGTGCTTTTTAATCCTGATGATACGGAATGTGAAAAGCAGCTTTGCTATAAAGGAAAATTCAAAGCTTTTGATGTTTTTTCAGACAGGTTTTTGGGAGAATATGAAAATTGTATGCAGCTGCTGATACCGCCGCACGGCGGAAAACTTGTCAAATTGATTACGGAGAATTGATATGATTAAAAATATTGTATTTGACATGGGTAATGTGCTTGTGCATTATGACAGTGATTTGCTTTTAAAAGATTATCCTGACACAGATAAAACTGTTCTTAAAAGAGAGATATATCAGTCAGTGGACTGGGTCTTGCTTGACCGCGGCAGACTTACCGAGCAGCAGCTGACAGAACGTGTGCAGAACAGACTGCCGCATGGATTGAGAGATGCAGCGGCACGACTTATAAAATGGTATGAACTGACAAGCCCTGTAGAAGGCATGGAGGAACTGATAAAAAAACTGCATGAAAACGGATATAAAATATACCTGCTGTCCAATACCAGCTTGGCTTTTCATGAATTCAGAAAAAATATTGATGTATTGAAATATTTTGACGGTACATTTATATCCGCCGACTGCGGTCTTTTGAAGCCTGATCATAGAATATTTGATATGTTCTGTAAGCATTTCAGGCTTGACCCAGCCCAGTGCATGTTTATTGACGATTCACCTGCCAATGTAGAAAGCGCGATCGATACGGGATTTGAGGGAACGGTGTTCCATAACGATGTCAAGCTGCTTGCAGAGCAGCTCAGAAATAAAGGCATAACAATAGAATTATGAGTAATAAGGAAAGAGGGTAATACTATGGGATATTTTGATTTTACCGATAAAGTGGGTTACAGAACCGGCAAGGAGTTTTCGTTCAGATACTACGATCCGGAAAAAGCTGTGATGGGTAAAAAGATGAGCGAACATCTGCCGTTTGCGATGGCATGGTGGCATAATCTCTGTGCAAACGGAGTGGATATGTTCGGTGTGGGAACAGCTGATAAATCGTTTGGCAGTAAAATGGGAACTATGGAGCACGCCAAAGCCAAAGTCGACGCCGGTTTTGAATTTATGGAAAAGCTCGGTATAAAGTATTTTTGCTTTCATGACGTGGATCTTGTACCGGAGGCAGACGATATAAATGAGACAAACAGACGCATTGATGAGATAAGTGATTACATACTCGAAAAAATGCGCAATACAGACATAAAGTGTCTGTGGGGCACGGCTAATATGTTCGGTAATCCCAGATATATGAACGGAGCGGGCAGCACAAACAGCGCAGATGTCTATTGTTTTGCAGCGGCTCAGATCAAAAAGGCTATAGACCTGACTGTAAAGCTCCACGGCAGGGGCTATGTATTTTGGGGCGGCAGAGAGGGCTATGAAACTCTTCTTAATACCGATGTCAAGTTCGAGCAGGAAAATATAGCCCGTCTTATGCATATGGCGGTGGATTACGCAAGAAAAATCGGATTTAAAGGCGATTTTTATATAGAACCCAAACCGAAGGAGCCAATGAAGCATCAATATGACTTTGATGCCGCTACCGCGATCGGATTTCTTAGACAATACGGTCTTGACAAGGATTTTAAACTCAATATCGAGGCAAACCATGCGACGCTTGCCGGACATACATTCCAGCATGAACTGAGAATAAGCGCTATGAACGGAATGCTTGGCTCAATAGACGCCAACCAGGGCGATTATCTGCTCGGCTGGGATACCGATGAGTTCCCGTTTAATGTATATGAGACGACAATGTGCATGTATGAGGTGCTCAAATCCGGCGGCCTTACGGGCGGCTTTAACTTTGATGCCAAAAACCGCAGACCCAGTAACGACATGAAGGATATGTTCCATGCATATATCCTGGGTATGGACGCATTTGCTCTCGGCCTGCTGAAAGCCGCAAAGCTTATAGAGGAAGGAACACTGGAACGTTTTGTTGAGGACAAATACGCTTCATTCAAACAGGGGATAGGCGCGAAAATACGCGCATGTGAAACCGATCTGGAAGAGCTTAATGAATACGCCTGCAAAATGAAAAAACCTGAGTCGCCTTCGTCCGGCAGACAGGAGTATCTTGAGAGTGTCGTGAACAATGTTATGTTCGGTGACTGATATGGACAGATATATCGGTATTGACCTGGGCACATCATCTGTAAAAGTCATTTTGGTCAGTTCGCACGGCATTGAAAAGAGTGCCCAGAGAAGTTATGAGTTAAGTTTTCCTCAGCCCGACAGAGCAGAGCAGAATCCCTGTGACTGGTATGAACAGACATTATCAGCCCTTGAGCAGCTGCTTGAAGATATTGACAAAAGCAGTGTCCGGTCAATGGCTTTTTCCGGACAAATGCACGGGCTTGTCATTCTCGACAAAAACGACAAAGTTTTAAGGCCTGCTGTATTATGGAACGATCAGCGTTCCGTAAAAGAAGTGGAATATCTGAATAACGTGATAGGCAAAGATTTCCTTTTGGAAAACACCGGAAATATTGCTTTTGCAGGGTTTACCGCGCCTAAGCTTTTGTGGGTGAAAGAAAATGAGCCTCACAACTTCAGCAAAATAAAAAAGATAATGCTTCCAAAGGATTATCTCGCTTATATGCTGTCGGGTAGTTTTGCCACAGATGTCAGCGACGCATCGGGCACACTGTATTTTGATGTAAAAAACCGCAGATGGTCAGATGCCATGCTGAACCTTATCGGAATAGACGTCCAGATGCTGCCGCGTGTCTATGAGAGCAGCGATGTGATAGGTAATATAAAAGCGGACATAGCAAAGCGTCTGGGGCTCAGGCAAGACGTAAAAATCATTATCGGCGGCGGGGATAATGCCTGCGCAGCTGTCGGAACCTCCACCGTAAAAAACGGGCAGTGCAATATCTCTCTTGGCACATCCGGCACAGTATATGTTGAGACTGACAAATTCAATTACGATAAAGACAGCGCAGTACACGCGTTCTGTTCGGCAAACGGCAGATATCACTATCTTGCCTGTATACTGTCTGCCGCGTCGTGTCAGAAATGGTGGATAGAGGATATTCTGAAAACCGGATATGATTTTGACGGCGCAGAAAAATATATCGGACATAATGATGTCTGTTTCCTGCCGTATCTTATGGGAGAACGCTCGCCTATAAATTCATCAGATATAAGGGGAATGTTTTACGGTATATCTTTTTCAACTTCAAGGGAGCAGATGACGCTTTCAGTTTTGGAGGGCGTGGCGTTTGCACTCAGACAGAATATAGATATAATAAAAAAATTAGGAGTAAAAATACAAAAATCCCGAATATGCGGCGGAGGCACAAAAACTACATTGTGGCTGTCAGTGATTGCTGATATATTGGGCAT
>CALXGU010000064.1 GCA_944387905.1 uncultured Clostridia bacterium | reverse complement strand
ATACAGATTCAAGACCTCATATTTAAAGCCTTTTGTCTCTGCGTACATTGTATACATACGATACAGATCCGCCGCAAAAAGCGCCGCTTCCTCTCCTCCGGCACCGCCGCGTATTTCGATTATAACGTTTTTATCATCATTCTCATCTCGCGGCAGCAGCAGTATTTTCAGCTGTTCTTCACACTCTGCAAGCGCATCCTTATCGGTAAGCATAGTATCCTCAGCAAGACTTTTGAGTTCAGGATCCGTTTCCGTCTCCAAGAGTTCCATTGCCTCTTTATAGCTTTTTTCATGCGCAATATACTCATTATACTTTTCTATAATAGGCGCAAGGTGCTTATGCTCCCTCATCAGCTTTGTATAAACCGAAAGATCCGAAATAACTTCCGGATCTGCAAGTTTTTTTGAAAGCTGTTCATAATGATCGCTTATTTCTTTTACTTTTTCTATCATATATTTCTCCAAGTACTGTTTTTACAAAAAGGTAGAGATACTACTCTGCGCTTTCGATCTTTTTGATATTTCTTTCTATCTTGTTTCGCGCAACCATAACCTCCCTGCCGCAAGTCATACATCGGATCTTGAAGTCCATGCCGACACGCAGCACCTCAAATCTCCTGCAGCCGCAGGGATGCTGCTTTTTCATCAATAATATATCACCGACATTGACGTCCATACTTCCTCCGTTATTATTTATAGGATTATTTTGTAATTATACCACAACAGCCCGCAAATTAAAAGCATAATTACAAAAAAATCGCGCATTAATTATCAAAACGATCATATAAATTTTATAGGACAATAAACGGAGGGCTGAATATGAAAAAGCAGGAATACAGACCTGAGGGTATAGCAGACGTCAATGACAACGCCTATCTATGCGGTATAAAGGGACTTACAAAAGCTATGACGGAAGGACGGATTTTACAGGCGCGTTGTCTTATGTGTGATGCAGACCACAATCTTCATCTGCGTCTGGGTAATTTGAAAGCCGTAATACCGCGGGAAGAGGCTGCTCTGGGAATAAAAGAAGGCACGGTCAAAGATGTTGCGATTATTACCCGCGTCAATAAAATGGTCTGTTTTAAAGTTGTAAGTTTTGCGCAGAAAGACGGTCAGACTGTTGTTATTTTATCGCGCCGTAAAGCTCAGGAAGACTGTGAGAAGTATATTTTCGACAACTTTCGTACCGGAGACGTTATCGACGCAAGAATAACTCATTTAGAGCAGTTCGGAGCATTTGCAGATATAGGCTGCGGCATTATTTCAATGATATCAATAGATAATATTTCAGTTTCCAGGATAGAACATCCCAAAAACAGATTTTATTCAGGTATGGATATCAAGGCTATTGTAAAGTCAATCGACTATACAACCATGCGTATTAATCTATCACACAAAGAACTGCTTGGGACTTGGGAACAGAACGCGCAGCTGTTTAAGGCCGGAGAAACTGTTTCAGGCATAGTAAGAAGCATCGAAAGTTACGGCATTTTTATTGAACTGACACCTAACCTGGCAGGACTTGCGGAACTGACTCCCGGCATAACAGCCGGAAGCCGTGTAAGCGTTTACATAAAGAGCATTATCCCTGAAAAAATGAAAATCAAGCTTGCTATCGTTGAGGCAATAGCTGAACAAAGCCAGCCTGAACCGATAAAATACTTATACGACTCGGACAGGATTGATTTTTGGCGTTATTCGCCTGAGTGCAGCAGCAAGGTTATTGAAACAGTGTTTCTTCAGACAGCAAACTGATAATACCGACCGTACGCATCATCGTACGGTCTTTTTTCATTATTACTTTATTTATGTTTGTTTTTATCTTATATACTATTGACAAAACTGTAAGAATACTGTATAATGTGTAAAGTAATAAGCTTTACACATCGCATGAATTATCACGGAGGGTATATGAAAGACTTAAAGGTTTCCCTGCTGCTTGATTTTTACGGCGGAGTTCTTACTGACAAACAGCTTGATGCTCTTGAACTGTATTACAATGAGGATCTGTCACTGGCAGAAATTGCACAGCATACGAAAATTACGCGTCAGGGTGTGCGAGATTCAATAAAACGCGGAGAGGCTATACTGTTTGAACTGGAAGAAAAGCTTGGCTTCTATGAAAAATATCATGATCTGGAGGATAAGATCACAAACGTACTCAACCTGACGGAGAATATCAGGGACATCAATTCCAGGCATTGCCGGTCTGTTGAAATATCGGAATTTTGCGATGATATCCAGGCCGTCTTAAAGCCTTTGACTGAACATAAGTAACCGGGAGCAATATATGGCATTTGAAGGACTTGCAGATAAACTTTCACAGGCATTTAAAAATCTTAAACGCAAAGGCAAACTCAGCGAAAGCGATGTCAAAGCCGCAATGCGTGAGATCAAGCTTGCTCTGCTGGAAGCAGACGTTTCATACAAAGTAGTCAAAGAATTTATAAACAACGTATCGGAAAGATGCGTAGGAAATGAGGTGCTTGAAAGCCTCACTCCGTCTCAGCAGGTTATAAAAATCGTAAATGAAGAGCTTACAAAAATAATGGGCTCAGAGGTGGCTAAAATAAAAATAGCCTCCGCACCGCCTACCATTGTTATGATGGTGGGGCTTCAGGGCACCGGAAAGACCACTCACTGCGGAAAGCTTGCTGCTTACTTCAAAAAGCAGGGCAAACGTCCCCTGCTTGTCGCCTGCGACGTCTATCGCCCGGCGGCAATAACTCAGCTGTGTATCGTAGGAGATACGGCAGGTGTTCCGGTATTTAAAATTGACGGTGAAAAAAATCCCGTAAAAATTGCAAAGCAAGGCATCGAGCACGCTAAAAAACACGGTAATGATATAGTTTTTATTGACACGGCAGGGCGACTGCATATCGATGAACAGCTAATGGATGAGCTGAAAAATATAAAAGCACAGGTTGATCCGACAGAAATACTGCTTGTAGTCGACGCCATGACAGGTCAGGACGCCGTCAATGTAGCACAGAGCTTTAATGAGCTTTTGGACATAGACGGCATAGTTCTTACAAAGCTGGACGGTGATACCCGCGGCGGCGCCGCGCTTTCCGTCAAGCACATTACCGGCAAACCAATTAAATTTGCCGGAATCGGTGAAAAGATTAGCGATATTGAGCCATTTTATCCCGACCGTATGGCTTCTCGGATACTGGGTATGGGCGATGTTCTTACGCTGATCGACAAGGCTCAGGCGGCTTTTGACGAAAAACAGGCCGCAGAGCTGGAAGAAAAAATGCGTAAAAACAAATTTACTCTTACTGACTATTTGGCTCAGATGCAGCAGCTAAAACAGATGGGACCGCTTGAAAACCTGCTCGGCATGATCCCCGGCGCCGGAAAAGCTCTTAAAGACGCCACCATTGATGAAAAAGCTATGGCTCACGCTGAGGCTATCATTCTTTCAATGACTCCCCAGGAACGTGAGGATCCGTCTGTTATAAATGCTTCCAGAAGAAAAAGAATTGCCGCAGGAAGCGGGCGCTCAGTTGAAGAGGTGAACCGTTTGCTGCGACAGTTTGAACAGATGAACAAATTATTTAAGCAACTGAATTCCAAAAAGAAAAATAAAGGTTTTCTCAGAGGATTTGGTATATAATTTTAATCAAGAAAGGAGAATTTAACAATGGCAGTAAAAATCAGACTCAGACGTTTGGGCGCTAAGTCAGCACCGACTTACAGAATTGTCGTTGCGGATTCAAGATTTCCCAGAGACGGAAGATTTATTGAGGAGATCGGTACTTACAATCCCTGCACAGAACCGTCAACTGTAACTATTGATGAGGAAAAAGCAAAAAACTGGATCAAAAACGGTGCTCAGCCTACTGATACAGTTAAAGCATTACTCAAGAAGCAGGGTGTTCTTTGATCAATACAGTTATTTTCAATTTTTAAGGAACGGAATGAAAGCATGAAAGAACTTATAACCTACCTTGCTAAATCACTTGTAGACGCGCCGGACTCAGTGACAGTTGAGGAACAGGAAACAGAGGATACTGTGACCTATATTCTCAGTGTCGCTCCCGACGATATGGGCAGAATCATCGGTAAACACGGTAAAATTGCTAAAGCTATACGCTCTATTGTCAAATCGGCATCTTACAAGTTGCCTAAAAAAGTTGTAGTAGAAATAAAATAACAGCTTTTTTTGAGGAAGGTTTCAGCCTTCCTTTATTTTTTAATGAATTTATACTTACAGTTATTCAGAGGTGTATATGAAAGACTTACTTGTCGCCGGAAAAATTGTGAATACCCACTCTCTCAAAGGCGAGGTTCGGATTTATCCGTATTGTGACAACGCAAAGTTTTTATGCGGTTTGGATCATATTTACATCAACGGTGAAAAAATCAGTGTAAAATCCGCTCGCGAACACAAAGGACAAGCGCTGATAAAACTTGACGGAATCAACGATATCGATAGTGCCAAAGCCATTGTCGGCAGCCTTATTTATATCGATAAAAATGAAATAGAGCTTGAAGCCGGAAGATATTTTATAGACGATATTATCGGACTTAAAGTCATTGATTTCAATACAAATGAATACTACGGTAATGTAATAAATGTTATCGAAACAGGCGCCAATGACGTCTTTGAAGTAAAACCAAACGAGGGAAAAACAATTCTTATTCCTAAAATTGATGATGTTGTCAAAGAAATCGACATCAAATCAGGCATTATACGCATAACACCTATAAAGGGGCTGCTGGAAATATGAAATTCGATGTTATGACACTGTTTCCGGAAATGATCGACTTTATTACAGGCGAAAGTATTATCGGCAGAGCTAAAGAAAAGGGCATAATAGACGTAAACACATTCAATATACGCGATTACACTCAAGACAAGCACAAACGTGTCGATGATTACCCCTACGGAGGCGGGCCCGGCATGATAATGCAGTGTCAGCCGATCTATGACTGTTACACAGACATAATCCGCGGCGGCAGTAAACCGCATACAATATATATGTCGCCAAAAGGCGCGGTACTCACTCAAAAGCGGGCTCTGGAACTTTCTGAGCTTGGTCATATTGTTATTCTCTGCGGCCATTACGAAGGCGTAGACCAAAGAGTTCTTGACGAAATAGTGGACGAGGAAATTTCAATAGGTGATTATGTACTTACAGGCGGTGAACTGCCGGCATGCGTACTTATCGACTGTGTCAGCCGCATGATCGACGGTGTGCTGGCTGACAGCGAAGGCTTTCAGAACGAAAGCCATTTCAACGGATATCTTGAACATCCTCAGTACACAAGACCTGAAATCTGGAAAAACAGGTGTGTTCCTCAAACACTGCTCTCCGGACATCACGCTAATATTGAAAAGTGGAAAAAACAGCAGGCGCTGGAGCTTACTCAAAAGCAGCGCCCGGATTTATTAAAAAAAACCGAGTCTGAATGACTCGGTTTTTTAATATTTTCTTTTAGAACGTGAAAATACTGAAGCATCGGCGTTTTCCATTTTATCTATATAATCAAGCGACTTTCCCGTTCCGATTGCAACACAGGACACCGCGTCGTCAGCAACACGTGTGGCGATACCGATCTTACTCGAGATAAGCTTATCAAATCCGCGGACTAATGCGCCGCCGCCAGTCATAACGACACCGTTTTGATAAATATCTCCTACAAGCTCTGGAGGCGTTCTCTCTAATACTCCGTGCAATGCGTCTACTATACTGAACGCACATTCCTGCAGCGGCTGCATTATTTCCTGTGAATTGATCTCTATAGATTTTGGAAGACCTGTAAGAAGACATCTGCCCTTAATTACCATGGTAGTTACTTCCGGCTGTTCGTACACACTGCCTATCTGCTGCTTTATGTTTTCCGCAGTACGCTCGCCTATAAGCATATTATACTCACGGCGTATATATTTCACTATCGATTCATCAAATTTATCGCCTGCAAGCTTTATTGAATCTGAAAGCACAACCTCCCCCAGTGACAGTACCGCGATATCTGTTGTACCGCCGCCGACATCCACTACTATATTTCCGTTCGGTTTCATTATATCTATGCCCGCTCCGATTGCCGCAGCTTTAGGCTCCTCTATCAATCCCACATATTTAGCGCCTGCATTCTTAGCCGCCTCTTCTACCGCCATTTCTTCGACTTCGGTAACTCCGGACGGAACGCATATTATTACACGAGGCTTAAAAACAGATGATTTTATAACACGGGTCAAAAAATACTTTATCATCTTTTCTGTTGTTTCATAATCTGATATAACACCGTCTCGCAAAGGACGTATGGCCACAATATTATTCGGAGTTCTTCCGACCATACGCCGTGCCTCCTCGCCTACAGCCAACACCTTGTTATTAACTTTATCTATTGCTACAACGCTCGGTTCCTTGAGAACTATTCCTTTGCCCTTGACATACACAAGTACGGTAGCGGTGCCTAAATCGATTCCTACATCCTGTCCAATCATTTCTATCTCCTCGTATCAACACATTAATATATAGTTTTTCTGTATAAATTTGTTTGTAATATATTATACAATATCGATTTCCATTTATCAATCACTTTTTATAAGTTAAAGCAAAAGTTGCGCAGAAAACGTCAGCGGCGCCGGCAGCTTTCAATACTTTGGCACATTCGTTCAATGTAGAGCCTGTTGTCATGACATCATCTATGATCAGAATGGTCTTATCCTTGACTTCCTTTACTACCATAAACTTTCCGCGGATATTCTTTTCTCTGTTATATTTTGTTTTTGAACTTTTCTGAGATTTAAACGAGAACTTTCGCTTCAGCAAAGCAGTATTCTTCAAACCGAGCTTTTGAGAAATACCTTTTGCTATCATTTCCGCATGATCAAAGCCGCAAAACAGTTTTTTGATCCTGGACATCGGAACATATGTCATACAGTCAAAATCTATGTCGCTATACTCTTCATTTATTAACATAGACAATTCTTGGCATATATAAACAGATATCTGAGTGATTTTTCCCATTTTGTAACGCTTAACTATTTTGCCCGCACTGCCGTCATAACGAAACACAGATATATTCCGTCTGAATTTATTCTTCTCTCCCATACACCCGCACGGCAAAATATCTCGTCCGCAATACTTGCAGCATTGCCTGTCAATTCTGTATAAGGATTTTCCGCAGTCTTCACACACGGAAATACCCTCATCGATGATTTTACCGCATGCGACACATTTATTAGGAAACAGCATAGACAACATTATAAACTGAACTCCCCTGTACTGAACATTTCCTGCAACATCTGTTTGAGTCCTGAATATCGGTTCGATTTTTTATTATTATCAACCATGTTAAAAATCACCTGTTCACTGCCGACAATTATAAGCAGCTGTCTTGCGCGTGTGGCTGCGGTATACAGAAGATTTCTGTATTGCAGAAGAGGCGTCATATCTGATATGACAAGCAGTACCGCATCAAATTCCGAGCCCTGGCTTTTATGAACGGTTATAGCATATGCCAACTCAAGCTGATCACAATCAGGAAACTCATACACCGCCGTTTTATCGTCATAAACAACTGATAACAGCCGTTGCTTTTTATCGATTGATTCTATAACACCTATATCACCGTTGAACACGCCCGTCTCATACGTACCGTTTTTTCTGCGGCAGACGATATCATAATTATTTTTTGTCTGCATCACCTTGTCTCCTACACGGTAACTGCGGTTCTTTATTGTGACTTCTGTTTTATTCGATTGAGATGGATTTACAAGATCTCTTATCAGCTCATTCAACACCTGTGTTCCTGCCGCGGTCTTTTTCGTAGGTATTATCACCTGCAATCCGTTAAGGACGCTTTTACCGTAACGTTTTGGTATGCGTTCGCATACCAACGCGCTTACCGCATCCTTGATGCTTTCGGCTGAAGATTTTTTAATAAAAAAGAAATCTTCAGCATTACTCAGTTCCGGATATTCACCTCGGTTTATCCTGTGAGCATTCATTATTATCTTGCTCTGTGATGCCTGTCGGAAAATCTCATTTAAAAATACAGTTTTGATTTTTTGGGAACGTATTATATCGCAAAACACATTGCCCGGGCCGACACTGGGCAGCTGATCCGCATCTCCCACTAGAATAAGTCTGCAGGAATACGGCACAGCTCTGAGCAAAGCTTCAAACAAACGTATATCCACC
>CALXGU010000063.1 GCA_944387905.1 uncultured Clostridia bacterium | reverse complement strand
ATGTTCTGCGCTCTGGGTTTTACTCTTGCGATATGGATCTTTGCATGCGTACGCGAGCGCATAGAGCACTGTGATATACCTAAGCCTTTTTCCGGCTTTCCCATAGCTCTCATAACCGCTGCGCTGCTGTCGTTCGCGTTTATGGGCTTTTCGGGTATAGAATTTTAAGGAGGCGGCAGAAATGATAGTTGAAATTGTTATTGCCACTGCGTGCCTTGCCGTGATCGGACTGATTTTAGGCGCAGCACTCGGCTTTGCCTCAAAGATGTTTTACATAAAAGAAGACAGGCGCAAAGCTCAGATAATCGAGCTGCTTCCCGGCGCAAACTGCGGCGGCTGCGGATTTGCAGGATGCTCAAACTATGCCGACGCGATTGTCAACAACTCGGAACCGATCAACCGCTGTCCGTCTTGCAAGCCGGAAAATCTGGAAAAAATATCGCAGATAATCGGTGTTGACGCTCAGCCCGCAGAAAAAATGGTGGCGCATATCCGCTGCAGCGGAGGCAATACCGTAGCAAATAAAAAGTATGAATACCACGGTATGAGCGACTGCGCAGCAGCCGCAAAACTGCTGGACGGTTTTCTGCAGTGCAAATACGGATGTCTGGGGTTCGGAACATGCGCGTCCGCTTGCCCTCAAAACGCCATATCGATTCATGACGGAGTGGCGTCAGTAGACAAAGATACATGTGTAGGATGCGGTATGTGCATACAGGTCTGTCCCAAACATGTGATCGACCTCATCCCAGCTGACGCTAAAATTTACGTTCAGTGCTCAAACCATGACAAGGGCGCTGTTACAAAAAATGCCTGTTCTTCAGGCTGTCTGGGCTGCAAAATATGCGAAAAAACCTGCGAATACGGTGCTGTCAAAGTTATTAACAACGTCGCCTGCATCGACTTTTCATTATGCACAGCTTGCGGTAAATGTCAGGAAAAATGCCCCAGAAAAATTATTAGATTAACATAATAAAAACCGGATCAGACTAAGCTCTGATCCGGTTTTGTCTCTATCTGACCATGATTTTGTAAATTTTAATAAACGATTGATATATAGATATATTAATGATATAATAATTAGTATTAATATAGAGAATTTGCGAGGTGTCAAATGCAATACTCAACTAATATCACAAAAACGGGAATTGTGCGCTCTGATATATTCTCGGATAATTTTAAAACCGACTATATCTCAGTCGATTTCATTATGCCGCTTGATAAAAACACCGCAACAGAAATCGCACTGCTGAGCACCGTTTTGAAACGCGGAAACAAAAAATTCGGACATATGGATAAAATAGAGTCGTATCTTGAACAAAATTACGGAGCAGCTCTCAATATTTCAACATCAAAAGCGGGAGAACTCCAGCTCTTGTCATTTTCGGTACGCTTTTTAAGCGATAAATACGCAATCGATAATGAGCCTACGGCACAAAATCTCACAGACCTTCTTTATGCCGTTATTTTTGAACCGATCGCCGATAACGGCGCATTTGATACGGCGTTTGTCAGTCAGGAAAAGCAAAATCTTAAAGACAAAATATCCGCTCTTATAAACGATAAAAGAGTCTATTCTCTGGAAAAATGCAAACAGGCAATGTTTGAAAACGAAAATTACGGTGTATATGAATACGGTAATATTGACAGACTGGACTCGATAACGCCGGTTTCTCTCTATGAGTTCTATAATAAGCTGCTGTCATCCGCCGCCGTTTTTATCAGTTATGCCGGCGTAAAACGCGATACTGATACGCTGCTTAAGCCTATTACAGACGCTTTGGGCAATACGGAAAGAAAACTTCCGGTCACGGCTGTTAACAACAGTGTGGCACAAGTTAAAAATATAACCGAAGATATGAATGTCGCTCAGAGCAAGCTGAACCTTGGTTTCAGACTCGGTGACACCGCTCAGAAAGATCTTTTTGCCGCTAAAATGTTCAACGTCATTTTCGGATCCAGCCCAACATCAAAGCTGTTTATGAACGTACGCGAAAAGCTATCCCTCTGCTATTACTGCTCAAGCGCCTGCGACTGCCTGAAAAACGTCATGTTCGTCTACAGCGGCGTAGAGACGGAAAATACCGACAAGGCTCTGAAAGAAATACTCAATCAGCTTGAGTGCATGAAAAACGGTGAGTTTACTCAGGAGGAGTTCGACAACGCCCGCGCTTATCTGATCGACTCCTATATCCAGGCCGAAGACTCGCTTGCCGCTATGTCCTCAATGCATACAGCCGCCTGTCTTGCAGGCCACAAGCTTACACCGCGGCAGCAAATAGACCGGATCAACAGTGTGACATTTGACAGAGTGATCGCCGTCGCAAAAGATATCAAGCTTGATACGGTTTATATACTGAAAGGCGTCGGAGGTAAAAAAAATGCTGACTAAATATAATAAAATTACAGGCGAGACCTGTCTGCGTACCGTGCATCCGTCAGGCCTTACCATAGATATAGTGAAAAAACCGGGCAAAAGCAGGAAAACCGCTATGCTTGCCGCAAAATTCGGGTCTATAAACCGTGAGTTTGAATACAACGGCAAATTCATCACCGTTCCTAACGGAACTGCACACTTCCTTGAGCATAAGCTGTTTGAAGGTAAAAACGGAAACGCTTTCGATTTTTACGCCAAAACAGGCGCCAAGGCCAATGCCTATACTTCTAATGATAAAACCGCATATTATTTTATCTGTACCGATAAATTCGAAGAAAATCTGTCTATACTTCTTTCTTTTGTTTCAAATCCGTATTTGACGGACGAAAACGTAGAAAAGGAAAAAGGAATTATCGGGCAGGAAATTAAAATGTATGATGACGAACCGTCATGGCAGGGCTATTTCGGGCTTATAGGCAATCTGTACGGCACGCATCCGGTAAAGTATGATATTGCCGGCTCTGTTGAGGATATCGCGCCGATAACTGTCGATACACTTATGTCTTGCTACAACACTTTTTATCATCCGTCGAACATGGTTCTGTCAGTAGTAGGAGATGTTGACGAGAATAAAGTCATCTCACTTTGCGATAAATACTTCAGTAAAAGCTCAGTAAATGAGATTAATCAGAAAATCGACAGGGAACCTCAGGGCGTTATACGTCCGTACAGTGAAAAAATCATGCCGGTTTCCAGACCGATATTCTATATAGGAATCAAAGACAACGATACAGAGCTGTCAGGAGATTTGCTTGCCAAAAAAGAGACTGAAACCGAAATGCTGATGGAAATTCTTTTCGGACCGTCTACTCCTTTCTATAAAGAGCTTTATGACAAAGGACTTATAAACTCTGAGTTTGACACTGAATATGAAATGTCCGACACATTTGCTTTTTGTCTGCTCGCAGGAGAAAGCGATAAACCGCATGATGTGCTTGATAGAGTAAAGCTTGAAATTTCAAAGTTTTTAAAGGACGGCGTATCAAATCAGCGGTTTATCCAGGCTCGCAATACACTTTACGGAGAACTTATCGGCTCTTGCGACAACGTAGCTCAGATATCTTCAATGCTTATCGCTTCAGAGTTTTCAAACCGCGAACCGTTTGACAGAGCTCAGATACTTGCGAATATAACGGCTGACGATATTTTGGCTCGTGCTGAAAAGCTGTTTTTGCCGCTTGACATTTCCATTTCCGTTATTAAGGGAGAATAAAATATGAATTACGATGCGGTATCTTTCCCTAATCTGGGTATAGGCCAGATCAAAATGAATCCGACTGCCTTTCAGATAACGGATAATATTTCAATACAATGGTACGCTATAATCATTGTTATAGGTATACTGATCGCATTCTTTGTATGTGACAGACTCAGAAAAAGATTTGATATCTCAAGCGACGATTTTCTTGACTGTCTTCTGTATACTATACCCGTTGCGTTTATAGGCGCACGGCTTACATATGTTCTGGGCGATCTGGACAGCTTTCATTCTTTTTATGACGTCATAGCTGTTTGGAACGGCGGTCTTGCTATTTACGGCGGTGTTATTTTTGCGGCGATAAGCGTATTTGTCATCTGCAAAATAAAAAAATGTGACTGGCGGTCAATGCTGGATATTATGGCAATAGGCCTGCTTATCGGTCAGATAATCGGCCGCTGGGGAAATTTTGTGAATATAGAGGTATACGGTGTAAGTACAGATCTGCCGTGGGCAATGGGTATCGGCTATTACGGCGAGGGTGCGAGTGAATTGGTGCATCCGCTGTTCCTATACGAATGTCTCTGGAATATAATCGGTCTTATTCTTATTTACGGATACCTTGATCTGCGCAAATTTAAAGGTGAAGTATTTTTATGGTATACCGCATGGTACGGTCTGGGAAGAGGACTTATGGAGCCTCTGAGAGATCCAGAATATAATCTTCACCTTTTCGGTGTGCGGATTATGATGATACTTGCTTTTCTGCTTTTTGTTGCTGCTACAGTCGCAATTATAATTCTTCGCAGAAAGAGCAAAGGCTATATAGTATCTACTACGCTGTCAAAAGAGCAGAAACAGGAAATGGAATATCAAAAACAATTTAAATCCGCAAGCGGTGACGCAATTAAATCGGATGACAGCCAAGATGACGGCGAAAGCACTGATGACAGCGCCCTTACAGATTACAGCGAAAACGCCGATGACAGTATCCGTACAGATGACGGCGAAAGCACTGATGACAGCGCAAAAGGAGAAAATATAAATGGCACAAATAATTGATGGAAAAGAAGTATCTGTCTTTATAAAAGACAAAATAAAAGCCCGCACCGCACAGCTGAAAGAAAAAAGCGGCTTGGTGCCCGGACTTGCTGTTATACTCGTAGGCAGCGACAGCGCATCCCAAATATATGTACGAAATAAAAAGCAGGCATGCGAATACTGCGGATTTTATTCGGAAAGCTATGAACTGCCTGCGGACACTACTCAGGATCAGCTGTTGGAACTTATAGACGCATTGAACAAGAATGACAGCATAGACGGTATTCTTGTTCAAATGCCGCTGCCCAAGCAAATCGATCCGCAGGCAGTAACAGAAGCTATTTTACCTGAAAAGGACGTGGACGCGTTTAATTTCGTAAATGTGGGCAGAATAATGCTTGGAGAGTATAACTTTCTGCCGTGTACACCCGCCGGGGTAATGGAGCTGCTCAGGTACTATAAGATCGACGTGAGCGGCAAAGAGTGCGTTGTAGTAGGCCGCAGCAATATAGTAGGAAAACCGATGGCTATGCTTTTACTGCATGAAAACGCAACTGTGACAATCTGCCATTCCAAAACAGCTGATCTGCCGGCTGTGACACGGCGTGCAGATGTTCTTGTGTCCGCTGTGGGCAGACCCTGTTTTATTACCGCTGATATGATAAAACCCGGAGCGGTCGTGATAGATGTAGGCATAAATAGAAAGCCGGACGGCAAGCTTTGCGGTGATATCGACTTTACCGAAGCTCAAAAAATCGCATCATTTATAACCCCTGTTCCCGGCGGTGTCGGTCCTATGACTATTGCTATGCTTATGCAAAATACACTGACATCTGCAGAACTTAAATTGAAACGGAGAAATTAAAATCATGGGATTTAATTTTACAGCCCTTTTGACATTTGTATTCGGTCTTTTGCTGCCGGTCATAATTTTTATTTCTTTCCTATTTTCTAAAAGAAAAAAAGAAATTGCATTTGAATCAATTATATACGGCTTTTTATCCTTTATGGGAAGTATTGTAGCTGTCTTTATCGGTTTTATGCTGGTCAATTCTCTATTTTTATCTTCATTAAAGTTTGATGACGTCAACTCAGGCATGATAATATCAGGCACAATAATTATTATTATGCTTGCTATATTGTTCTTTGCCTGCGAGTCTTTAAAGATCATGACCATACGAAACTTTCAGAACAGAGATACAAATTTTCGTATGTCAGGCATAGGGTTTACCGCCGGTGTGATCATTGCACAGAATATCTGTATTTATATTATGCTGAACATAATGAAAGGCTATGAACTGGACGCGGCATATGCTCTGTATTCCGGCGGAATAGTCTGCATTACGGGAATAATGTACCTTGTACTGTCCGCTTCATGTCAAGTGATTTTAAAAGATTATAAAAATTCTGCTCCGGCTTATGCCCTTTCCTCAATATACTATTTATACTGGGTATTCGCGATAATTGTAAGCAAATCCACTATATTGCTGTATCTTGTTTCTGCCACATTCTTTATCGCTTCTTTTATACTGAGCGGAGTCTTCATATTTAAAAAACGTAAAAAAATTAATATAGTGGGTGAGTTATTTGATAATTAATGCACTTCTCTGTTATGCTTTATCAGTTCTGGTGACTGTAGGAACGATTGCTGCTTTTAAATTATTTTTCCGACGCGCAGGTCTGAAGTTCAGACCTTCACATATTGCCATTGGTTTTGTATGCTTTGCGGCAGTAATGATTTGCATGTTTTTGGTACTGATGTTCGCTTTTTCCGAAAACTCAACTGTATACATGACTGCTATGATGGACGAGAGCGTATATAAAATATCCGTTGCAATTATTTTCTTCTTTATTGTTGGACTTATGCGGTATTTCATTGTAAACGCCGCATATTTCAATAAAGATAAAAATGATTCAGGTATGTCTTTTATGGCCGGTTATGGTATTACAGCAACTGTTATTTACGGCTTTTACTGTCTGTTTATGTTTATTTATATTCTTATTACTGCTTGTACGCAAGGCTTTGTTGGCATTTCAGAGGGACAGGCTCTTATGTTTGACGACGGAACGGGCATCTCGGTATTTACTCCGTTTTTTTCACATATATTTATAGCAGTAGTCTTTGCGGTATATGCCGTACTTACAATGGTCATAGCTTATTTTATGGATCAACATTCAAAGCTTCCGTACAAAAAAAGTTCTACAGTTTTGATGTACATAATAACAAATGCATGTGAAATACTTGTTATATCAGTCGTACTGTTCGCGATTTCAAAGATAAGTCCGATAGCTATAAGTATAGTATGCATACTTGTTACTGTTCTTGCGGCTTTGGCGGTGCGTATGCTCTATAAGTATAAAGAAGAACTTCCGTATGACCGTCAGTTTGATTGAGGTGAAAATGTTGAAGATACTGCATATACTCTCAGACAGCAACATCGGCGGCGCCGGAACTTATGTCGCAAACATACTAAAAAATTATGACCGCAACAAATACAGCATGTCCGTGCTCATTCCAAGCGGCTCAAAAGCCGCAAAGCTTTTTGAAGATCTTGACACAAAAGTGATAGAGGCGGATATTGCAGCTGATAAATCATTTGATTTCAGTTCTGCCGTTAAACTCAGAAAATACATAAAAGACAACGGCTGCGATATAATCCACGCTCACGGCAGCGCCTCGGCCAGGCTTGCCAGCAAAGGCTTATGCAAAAGCGTATTTACAAAACATACTCTTTCTGTAAGCGGCAACGGTGTCAGGGGCGTGTTAGATAAATTTCTTTACCGAATAACCGGCGGCTATGCCATCGCGGTGTCACAGGCGGCAAGAGATAATTTAATAAGCCTCGGATTTAACAGAAAAAAAATATATACTGTTTTAAACGGCGTTACCGATATGCTGCCTGCCGATTCACAGACAAAAACAGATGCCAAAAAAAGCTTTGGCATCGATTCTTCCAAATACGTTGTAGGCTGTGTTGCGAGGTTTTCTCCCGAAAAAGACCATGCCACATTCCTTAAAGCGGCAAAATCGGCAAGTGAAAAATGCGATAAGCTCGCTTTTCTGCTCTGCGGCGACGGCACTACGCTCAATGAAATGAAAACTCTTGCCAAAAGGCTTGGAATATATCAAAGATGCGTTTTTGCCGGTACTGTTTATGATGTGGCCAGAGCATACCATGCAATGGACCTATACTGTATAACTTCCATCTATGAAAGCTTCGGACAGTCTTTAGTTGAAGCGTGGTCGGCACAGCTTCCGTCTGTCACATCCGATGCCAGAGGTTTCGCTGAGATTTCACAGAACGGAGTTACATCTTTGATTCGCAGTCATTCAAATGCTGATCAGATTTCTGATGCGATAATCGAGCTGTATAATGATCGTGAAATGGCTGATTTTCTTGCTCAGAATGGCAGAAAGCTTTATAAAGAAAAATATGACAGTATTACATTTACACGCAATATAGAGCAAGTATATGACAATATAATGAATAAATAAGTTTATGTCGTTTTCCCATTTATTATAACATAAAGATCCGGCATGCATATGCATGCCGGATCTTATTGCTTTATTTT
>CALXGU010000062.1 GCA_944387905.1 uncultured Clostridia bacterium | reverse complement strand
TTTCTGTGATACGGTAGTTACGGTAAATTCCTCCGTCAAGGACGATACTGTCATGCAGCTGGACAAGCTTGCGGGCGAGCTTTGCCGTGATTATATCGCGCGTTCTTCCGATACTGCAGATAAAAATGATCTTTCAGCACTGTTCAATATAGGCTACGGACTGTATGTGGTGACATGCAATGACGGCAAGCGCGACAACGGTCTGATCGTAAATACCATAACGCAGGTCACAAATACCCCTAACCGGATCGCGGTGACAATAAATAAGGATAATTATTCTCATCATATAATAAAACAAACCGGTATAATGAATGTAAATTGTCTGTCGGTAGACGCGCCGTTTTCGGTATTTGAACGCTTTGGCTTTAAAAGCGGCAGAAATACCGATAAATTCGAAGGCATGGAATACGGACGCTCTGATAACGGACTTGCGTTTTTGAATTCTTATATCAATTCGTTCATGTCATTGAAAACAGTCAGCTATGTCGATCTGGACACTCACGGCATGTTTATATGCGACATAACCGAAGCACGTGTCATATCAGACCGTGAGACTATGACTTATACCTATTACCAGAAAAATGTAAAGCCGAAACCTCAGACAGAGGGTGTCAAGGGCTACGTATGTAAAATCTGCGGTTATGTTTACGAGGGAGAGACACTGCCTGAAGATTTTGTCTGTCCGCTCTGTAAGCACGGCGCGTCGGATTTTGAAAAAATTCAGTAGTCTTAAAATTCAACCAAAACAGCGGTGATATTTATTACCGCTGTTTTTTTATTTGTTGTTTTGTCAAAAATATAATTTGATATTGACAAATGAAAATAATGGTATTAATATATATCTGTCTCATATGATACATTTTTGAGGTCAAAATGGATATAGAAAAATACTGTGACAAAATCAAACAGACGCCGCTGTTTAAAAAAATATCAGACAGTGTGCTCAAAGCTGCGCTATTGAATGCGCAGGAAAAAACATTTCAGCCGGGACAGCAGATAGATGTGAGCGAGAGCCTGGCATATGTGTTGAAAGGCGGAGCCAGCGTATATTCAGCTGACAGCAGGCGCAGACTTTTGCTCAGACGCATAAAAAGCGGCGAGGTGTTCGGTGCGGCAGGATTGTTTGTAAACGATAACTGCTTCAGCCGTGTCTTTTCAAAGGGGATATCGAGGATATTGTTCTTTGACGCGGAAAATGTAAGATATATGCTTGAAAACGACAGTGATTTCATGTACGGATATCTGGAATTTCTGAGCGGCAGAATATGTTATCTAAACAAAAAAATAGCATGTCTTACTGCGGGCAGTACCGAACGCAAGCTCGCGATGTTTATAGACTCTTTCGGACAGGAGCGTATAGAGCTGCCTGTCAATCTTACCGCAGTGTCTGATATGCTGGATATAGGCCGTGCGTCGCTGTACCGTGCGCTTGACAAAATGGCGCAGGACGGCTGTATAGCAAGAGACGGCAGCAGTATTACCGTACTTGACCGAAAAAATATGTTGGATAAATATTAGGAGGAACAAAAGAATGAAAAAGAGACTGTTTTTGTTATTGATCGTTGTAGTAATGGCGTTAGCGCTCGTATCATGTTCGCAGACGCCTGCGCTTGATACAGAAAAGGAAATATCAGTAATGGTACTGAACGGCACCACAGGTTTCGGAGCCGCAAAGCTTATAGATGACAGTGCCAACGGCAGCGCAAGTCTGAATTATAAGTTCTCTGTCGAGAGTGATGCATCTGTAGTAAATTCGGCGTTGATAAACGGCAGCGTCGATATAGCTGCGCTTCCCACAAACGCCGCTGCTGTTGTATACAACAAGACCGGCGGTAATGTCAAGGTCGCGGCTGTAAACACTCTGGGAGTACTGTATATCGTTGAAAACGGAGATACGGTAAACAGCTTTGCCGATCTGAAGGGAAAGACGATCTATGTACCGGGTCAGGGCTCTAATCCCGAATATGTAACGGCATTTTTGTGCGAGCAGAACGGACTTGAGGTCGGAAAGGACGTAACACTTGATTTCACATATAACGCACCTGCTGATCTGCGCACCGCGGCGGCAAGCGGGCAGGTTGAAATAGCCGTTTTGCCTGAGCCGATGGTCACTATCGCAAAATCAGCAAACTCCGATCTGCGCGTAGCACTGGATCTTACAGAGGAATGGGATAAGGTCGCGGAACAAAATTCGCTTATGCAGGGCTGTATAGTTGTCACAAAGAAATTCGCCGAGGAAAATCCGCAGGAACTCAATAAGTTTTTGGAGGAATACAGCGCTTCGGTAAATTTTGTAAATGAGAATCCTGCCGAGGCATCCGAAATGATAGCGGAACACGGTATATTTGAAAAGGCACAGGTCGCCGAAAAAGCAATACCCAACTGCAACCTCTGCTATATAGCGGGCGAGGAAATGAAGACGGCGCTGTCTAAATTTTATCAGGTGCTCTTAGACGCGGATCCCGCGTCTGTAGGCGGGTCGCTTCCCTCAGACGATATCTATTATATCGGATAATTGAAAAGAAAAGTTTTTACAAATATATTATCTGCCGCATTCTGGCTGTCGGTGTGGCAGATAATTTCATATTTTGTCGCAAGCCCGCTATTGCTGCCCGGACCGTATCTTGTGCTGAAGCGGCTCGCAGAGCTGTGCGGTACGCTGAGATTCTGGCATATAGCGTGTGTATCGCTTTTGCGTATACTGGCAGGGATCGCTGCGGCACTTGTACTGGGAGTTATAGCCGCGGTTCTGAGCAGCAGGTACAGGCTGGCGAATGCGCTTATAGCTCCGGCTGTCAATATTATAAAGGCGACGCCCGTCGCATCTTTTATCATGCTTGCTCTATTATGGATAAACCGAGACATTCTGCCCGCGTTTATAACGGTTCTTATCGCGCTGCCCGTTGTGTTTTCCAATGTGAGCGCAGGTATATCGACTATAAACAGAGGCCTTGTACAGGTGGCGTACTGTTTTGGTTTTTCGGCAGTAAAAAAGATACGCAGGCTGTACATACCGTCTGTTTTCCCGTATTTTCTGTCGGCATGCCGGTCCTGTCTGGGACTGGCATGGAAGGCGGGAGTAGCCGCGGAGGTACTGGCGGTTCCGGCGGTGTCTATCGGCAAAATGATATATTCAAGCAAGATGTACCTTGAAACTACGGATCTTTTTGCCTGGAGCGCCGTAGTTATAATACTCAGTGTAGTGATAGAATATATTTTATGCGCAGCGCTTTCCCGCGCCGGTAAAAAATACGAAAGGCAGGGCGAGTAAAATGGTGCTGTTTGATAATATAACGGTCAAATTCGGGCAAAAGACGGTACTTGACAGTTTTTGCGCCGATGTTTCAAATGACCGTATAACTGCTGTGACCGGACCTTCCGGAAGCGGCAAGACCACTTTGCTGTCAGTTGCCGCAGGTCTTATAAAGCCTCAGAGCGGGAAATTTATCTGTGACAAAAAAATATCCGTAATGTTTCAGGAGCCTCGGCTTTTTCCGTGGCTTACCGCTCTTGAAAACGTGAATATAGTTACAGACGACAGCAAAGAGTCGGCAGAGCTTTCAAAGCAGCTGCTTTCAAAGGTAGGCATAGACGAATTTGACAAGTACCCCGATCAGCTGTCAGGAGGCATGAAACAAAGGGTCGCGTTTGCAAGAGCTCTTGCATACGACAGCGAGCTTTTGCTGCTGGATGAGCCGTTCTCAGCTCTTGATCAAAACATACGCGACGATATGCTTGAATGCTCACGAGCTCAGACCGACAGGTCATCTTTGTGACGCACAGCAGCCGTGAGCTGGAAATAGCCGACAGAATAATAGAGCTGAAATGAAAACTTTTAAATCAAATGAATATTAAAACAAGGAGCCGTTTATATAAACGGCTCCTTGTTTGATTGACGGCAAAACATCAGTCTTTCTTTTTTACCCGCTTAATTCCCGAAGCTATCAGATGTATCGTGATAATAACTATTACGATATAAACTATTGCACTTGTGGCGGCGGACAGGGCAATCATATCGGCATCTGAATCACTGTTTTCTGCCATTATAAGAGTATTCTGAAGCGTAAGTATGGAAACCAGTGCGTCTATAAAGCCGATTATACGTAATTCTGAGACTAAGATATCGTTATGTTTTATCCGCTTTTGTTTAAATATATGAACGGATGATGCCGTTACCTTATATGTGGTATAAGCCGCCATGGCAATAGCCGGGATAAGCTTTGCGTTTACAGGCTTTTCAAATCTTGCCATCATTGCGATAGGGCAAATCAGCGACAGGTTGAGCAGCAACAGCATAATTGAACTGACGATAAACGTCTTGTGTCTGATATCCTGTCTGTCAATATCATTTTTCTGACTGCTCTTTCTTTCTCCCGCGAGTATGAGTCCGCGTATGACAACAAGCAGCATATAAAATACAAATATCCCCGTATGCCACAGAGAAGATAAAATAATACCTAAAAATCCATTGTACAAAGCAAACAAAACAGTGAGAAGAAAAGAAACGGCAGAGCTTATAATCGTATTGAGGCTGTAGTCGTTTTTGCATTTGACCACGGCGGTTTTTATTTTATCGAACAGTGTTTTATCTGCCATATCAGCAGTCCTTGCTGTCGTACAGCGGTCTGACGCATTGCTCTATCAGGTCGGCTATTGTATCGACTGCGTCGGTGCAGTCTGAATTCAGCCATACTTTTATTATTGCGGTTATTCCCTGTATGTAATAAGCTATATAATATTTATGAACCGACTCAGGTATCTCAAATTTCGATAAAATCGGTGTCAGTATATGCTCTTTCAGATAACGAAAGCGAGTATTTGCCTGCATTCCGTTAGGACTGCAGAAAGCGGCACGGTATACATTTTTATTATCGTATATGAATTGCAGATAAGGCTTTAAATAGTCTTGCGTAATAAAAATAAGATCTTTGGGCTCCTTTTCCGAAATATTGTCGGAAATGATTTTTGCGTTCTGATCGAAATAAGACAAAAAACGCCTGTTGACTGTTTCCAGCGCCTCGTTTGCCAGGTCTGCAACAGTATCGTAGTGCAGATAGAAAGTAGATCTGTTTACTCCTGCTTTTTTGCAGATCTCTTTTATTGTGATATATTCCAGATCTTTGACTGCCAGCAAAGAGATGAGCGCTTCATCCATAAGTAGGGCAGTATTGAAATATTTACTTTCCGATTTATTCATATGCTGTCCTCTCTTTATGAATTATTCTGCCTGATCGCATATTTGTTTTGCAAGCTGAATGATTTCAAACGCATACTGCTTTTTACCGCTTTCAAGCAGTTTTTTATAAATCGGGAAATTGATGCTTATGCCTGCTATGCCGATGCAGCCTATAATAATGCCGGCAATCGTCATAAAGGCGCTTTTATCGCCGATAACATTCATTGAAATACACATTCCCGTACCGAGAATAAGAGCCATTGCGGTGCCGAAGGTATAAGCAAAGATATGGGCTTTGCTTTTCGCTTTTCTGTCCAGCTTCTTTAAAGCCACCACCTTTGAAGTATCTTTAGGCGCGTACTCGTTTGCAATGGCCTGGGCGTAAATTTTATCAGTGTTCATATCGCTTTCTCCTTAAAAAGTATTTCAGCATCAGCTGATACTTTAATTTTAAAGGATCCGTTTACGAAACTGAACAACACGATTATAATTTTGTGTCGATTTAAAACAACTGCATCAATAAAAGGGAAAATGTGTTGGCATACGTCATTTTCCCTTTTATTATTATTTCATATATTTGTCTATTTTGTATTTCTGCAAAAGCTTTGTAAGAGGTATACCGAGTATAAAGCAAACAATAAACTGCGAAAGCGCAATGCTGCCCATATAGCTTAAAAGCAGAGGAGGGGTGAAGTTATCCGCCATTACCGCAAGCATCGTGCCTATTACAAGAGCGTTTATGACAACAGGCGGCACGGCGGCAATATATATTTTTTTGCATTTATATGTAAGGAACGCGGCGGCAAGTGTTGCCAGACTGCCCACGATCATATCTATCGGTGTGGAAAAAAGCATATTTGATACAAAGCAACCGATAAATACGCCGTAAATGGCATACGGCGACAGAAACGGAAGCAGAGTAAATGCCTCCGCTGCCCTGAACTGTACCGGACCGAATGCCACTGAAGCAAACGGCAGTGTCAGTACTACGTATGCTGCTGCGATCACCGCGCTTGTAGTTATTCCTTTGACTGAAATACGCATATTTAATGCTCCGTTTTCTCTATAATATTAATCGCTGTCAAGCTTTAAGACAGCCATAAAAGCCTCCTGAGGGACCTCTACGCTGCCAAGGCTGCGCATACGTTTTTTGCCCTCTTTCTGTTTTTCAAGCAGTTTCTTTTTTCTAGTTATATCGCCGCCGTAGCACTTTGCAAGTACGTCTTTTCTCAGCGCCTTTACAGTCTCGCGCGCTATGATTTTTCCGCCGACGGCAGCCTGAATGGGGATCTCAAACAGCTGGCGCGGTATATGTTGCTTGAGTTTTTCCGCCATTTTGCGGGCGCGGGGATAGGCCTTGTCGGTGTGTACGATAAATGAAAGCGCATCCACCACCTGACCGCTGAGCAGAATATCCAGCTTGACAAGCTTGGACGGTTTGTAGTCTGAGAGCTCATAGTCTAAAGACGCATAACCGCGCGTACGTGACTTGAGAGTGTCGAAAAAGTCATAAACTATTTCTCCCAGCGGCAGTTCATAATGTATATTTACCCTGCCCGTGTCTATATATGTCATGTCCTTGAATATACCGCGTCTGTCCTGACACAGCTCCATGATATTGCCGACAAACTCTTCGGGTGAAATTATATCGGCCTTTACATACGGCTCAAGTGTCTGAGCTATGACAGCGGGATCGGGGAAGTTTGTCGGATTTGAAATATATCGGCTTGTACCGTCGGTGTATTTTACAAGATACGATACTGAAGGCGCGGTAGTTATGATATCAAGAAGGAATTCGCGCTCGATCCGTTCCTGTATTATCTCCATATGCAGCAGCCCTAAAAATCCGCAGCGGAACCCAAATCCCAAGGCGGCCGATGTCTCCGGCTCAAACATAAACGATGCGTCGTTCAGCTTCAGCTTTGCGAGCGCGTCTTTCAGATCATCGTATTTAGCGCCGTCTGCCGGATAGATACCGGAAAAGACCATCGGCGTGCATTCTTTATATCCTTCAAGCGGCTTGGCGCACGGCTTTTCCGAGTGTGTCACGGTATCGCCGACGCGTGTATTTTCAACATTTTTTATCGACGCGGTAAAATATCCGACGTCGCCCGCTTCCAATATACCCGTCTGCTCCAGCTCCAGCGGACGCATAAACCCGCACTCGACCACTTCAAACTCGGCGCCGGTAGCCATCATTTTTATTTTGTCACCGGTTTTGAGTGTGCCGTCCATCATTCTGATGTATACAATAACGCCTTTATAACTGTCGTAATAGCTGTCAAAGATAAGCGCGCGCAGCGGCGCGGTTTTATCGCCTGACGGCGCGGGTATATTTTTGATGACTGCTTCCAGTACACTCGGCATATTTATATTCATTTTGGCTGAAACCTGCGGCGCATCCTGAGCGGGAATGCCGATTATATCCTCTATTTCGTGTATGCATCTTTGCGCATCGGCCGACGGCAGATCGATCTTGTTAATTACCGGTACAAGCTCAAGATTGTTGTCAAGAGCGATATATGTATTGGCAAGGGTCTGTGCTTCTATACCCTGTGACGCATCTACGACAAGCACCGCGCCCTCACATGCCGCAAGAGCCCGCGACACCTCGTAATTGAAATCAACATGTCCCGGGGTGTCAATAAGATTTATCGTATACACCTTGCCGTCAAAAGCTTTGTATTCCAGATGAACCGCGCGTGCTTTTATAGTTATTCCGCGCTCGCGTTCAAGCTCCATATTATCGAGAAGCTGATCCTCCATCTGACGCGTGGTCACGGCATTGCATAATTCCAGAAGTCTGTCCGCAATAGTGCTTTTGCCGTGATCTATATGCGCTATTATAGAAAAATTACGGATATTTTCTTTGCTCATTTTTACCTCAGTTTGAATTGTTCGTTAAGGATGGTGATTACAGTTTGTCCGTTTTCTTTGTGTATATCGAAAAATACGTTGGAATCGAGAAAACCTGCGACTTGTTTTGTATTTTTGTCAACAGCCTGAAATGCCAGCACCGTGAATACACATAATAAAACTGCGGCAATGAATGCCAGCAACCGTTTCATATTGCAGCTCCTTGAAATAT
>CALXGU010000061.1 GCA_944387905.1 uncultured Clostridia bacterium | reverse complement strand
CTTTGAAAAATGGCGCTCGTATTTTTCATAAATAACATCCGCGCCCCGTGTTATGACAATTTTCGCGGTAGTGGAGCCGATATCTATACCCAAAGACAGCGTATCGTTATTGTCAAGTGTGTTGTTTATTGTCATTTTTGTGTTCCGTTTCGTTAGAATTATCGTATTTGCTGAAAAAACCTTCCAGCTCTGATCTGTAAAGTTCAGGATTTACAAGACAGCTTCTTGCATGCTTGGCATCGGGTACGATTATCAGCCGTTTTTGCGATACGCAGGCATCGTAGTTCTGCTCGCTCATATATGTCGGGACAAACAAATCCTGTCCGCCGTGAAAAAACAGAAACGGTATGTCGGTATTTTTCAGCGCCTGAAGTGTGGAACGTGTATTTCCCCGGTATCCGGCTCTTCTGAGGCACAGTCTGTCGGATAAGCGATAAAAGCTTTCATTTCCGTATTTTGACTTTACGGAGATCGCATATCTCCAGATATCCTCAGGCGAAGTAAAACCGCAGTCCGCTATAATGCCGTTTACGCGTCCGCTGCCTATGAGTTCGCTTGCCAGCATGACAGTCGTTGCGCCCATAGACACTCCGAACAAATAAATAGGAAGTTTATTTTTGTTTATTGACTCGACATATTGCAGCCATTTAAGACAGTCAAATCTCTCGTTTATTCCGAAGCCTATATATTTTCCTCCGCTCAGGCCGTGGGCCTGCTGGTCGATATACAGAACATCGCATCCCAGCTGTTCAAGCATCGGGCATTGCTGTCTGAAATCATGCTGCCAGGACGAGCGCCAGCCGTGGACCGCTATGACAAACCGTTTTGCATTTTCGGCTTTTAAAAGATGTCCGGTCAGTGAAATACCGTCAGTATTTTTTATGGTGACCTTTTGTGCAAGAGTGCTTTGCGGCAGCGGTTTTTCGCCGGCATGTCTGTCTTTGAAAACAGGAGAACGTGAATTGATCGCAAAATCTGATACGGTACGTACGGTAACAGCAGCGGCAGTGACGGCCGCTGCGGCAGTACCGGCAAGTATTTTTGTAATAGTTTTCATTCAATCACCGTTTTGCTGTTGTAATAGTCGCAAACTGAATTGCAACTAGTTATTATATCACATAATTGTTAAATTATCATGAATTTTTTTAAATTTGTGCCTGAGTCCATAAATTGCCTGAGAATGATGATTATGACTGACACGATAAAACGTATCGGTTTGCGCCGCACAGCTGACGATACCGGCGCCTGCCCTGCTGAGGGCCGCGCCGCACAGCCGACGATACCGGCGCCTGCCCTGCTGAGGACCGCGCCGCACAGCTGACGATACCGGCGCCTGCCCTGCTGAGGACCGCGCCGCACAGCAAGTCTGCCGATCCGCAGATAATTACATATTGTCTGATAAATACTCTATTATTTCCTCTACTCTGCAGTCAAGTATGCGGCAAAAATCATCTATTTTCATAGTGCTTATTCCTTTGCCCTTTTTCATGCGGCTTATAGTAGCACTGCTGATATGATGTCTGTTTATTAAAATGTATGTTGTTACGCCCCGCTTTTTCAGCGTTTCCCAGAACGGTCTGTAGCTTATCATTTCTTTACCGCCTTTTTAAGTATATTTTCAGCATAAAATGTAATCACATACTTGACAATAGTCATAAATATGACTATTCTTTTCAAAGAGAAGAGGGATATATCAATTCCGCTGCCACCCGCCGCAAACAATACGGAAACTGTGCAGTCTGCACTGAAAACGCAAGTGGAATAAACATATAAAAACAGGAGAGCAGACACTCTCCTGTTTTATATTATTTATTTGAAGAATCTTTTACAAGCACGTCATGAGCTCCGCCCTCGACAATCGATACGGAACTGACAAGAGTTATTTTTGCTTTTTCCTGAAGCTGGGGTATAGTAAGAGCGCCGCAGTTGCACATGGTGTGCTTGATTTTGCTGAGAGTGACCGATAAATTGTCATGCAGGGAGCCTGCATACGGGACATAGCAGTCCACACCCTCTACAAACGAGAGTTTTTTATCTCCGCCCAGATCATAACGCTGCCAGTTTCTGGCGCGTGCAGAGCCTTCGCCCCAGTATTCCTTCATATAGTTGCCGTTTATAAGTATTTTATTTGTTGGAGATTCGTCGAAACGAGAAAAATATCTTCCCAGCATGCAGAAATCACAGCCCATAGCCAAAGCGAGAGTGATATGATAATCGTGCACGATCCCTCCGTCAGAGCAGATGGGAACATAAATGCCCGTTTCTTTATAATACTCATCCCGCGCATGAGCCACATCGATGACAGCGGTAGCCTGTCCGCGTCCGATGCCCTTTGTCTCGCGTGTTATACAGATAGAGCCGCCGCCGATGCCTATTTTAACAAAATCCGCGCCTGCGTCCGCCAAAAATCTGAACCCGTCGGCGTCAACCACATTTCCCGCGCCGACCTTGACGCTGTCTCCGTATCTTTCGCGGATCCAGCTGATAGTGCGTTTCTGCCATTCGGAAAATCCTTCCGAGGAGTCTATGCACAGTACATCCGCACCCGCGTCGATAAGAGCGGGTACTCTGTCTTCGTAGTCACGTGTATTGATACCGGCGCCTACAATATATCTTTTTTTCGAGTCGAGCAGCTCGCACGGATTTTCCTTGTGCTGATCGTAGTCTTTTCTGAAAACAAAGGCATACAGCGTTTTGTCGTCATTAATAAGCGGCAGAGCGTTGAGTTTATGATCCCATATGATATCGTTAGCCTCTTTGAGGGTGGTACCTGCCGGAGCGGTTATCAGACGATCGAAAGGCGTCATAAAATCCTTTACCTTTTCCGACGGATCCATGCGCGACACGCGGTAGTCGCGGCTGGTGACCATACCCAAAAGCTTTCCGTGCGCTGTGCCGTCGTCGGTGACAGCGACTGTAGAGAACCCGTTTTTGCGTTTCAGTTCAAGTATATCCGCCAGTGTCTGTTCCGGCTTAATATTAGACGCAGACACGACAAACCCCGCTTTATAATTTTTGACTTTGCGAACCATGTCCGCCTGATTTTCGACTGACTGAGAGCCGTATATGAACGATATGCCGCCCTCTCTTGCAAGCGCAATGGCCATTGTATCATTTGAAACCGACTGCATTATTGCAGAAACGAGCGGGGTGTTGAGCCACAGCGCCGGCTCTTCACCTTTTTTGAATCTGACAAGAGGCGTTTTGAGCGAAACATTTGACGGTATGCATTCTGCGCTGCTGTAACCCGGTATGAGCAGGTATTCGCTGAAAGTATGTGACGGCTCATTATAATAATATGCCATAAGCTCTCTCTCCTTTAAGAATTGTGTATTATCATTTATTATATAATAAAGCAAATCAAAATGGAAGTATTTTTTAAAGTTTTTAGATATGCATATTATGCGTATAATTATTCACTGAAATATTAAAAATTTATGATAAAATTGAAGGAATGCTATTGACAAGCTGAATATTATTCAATATAATACAATCAGAAAAAATAAAAGGAGAAAATATGCTATGAAAATAATGAAAAAACTTTTAGCTGTCGCACTCATGGTTGTGCTTGTACTGGGAGTTATGGCGGGCTGCAGCAGCCAGACCGATGAAACCACAAATGACGATGGCACACAGAAAAAAGAAACGCTTGTTATGGCTACAAACGCACAGTTTCCGCCGTACGAGTACTATGACGGAGATAAAATAGTCGGGATCGACGCGGAGGTAGCCGCGCTCATCGCCCAAAAGCTGGATATGGAGCTGGAAATCGCGGATATCGAGTTTGATTCTATCGTACCCGGCGTACAGCAGGGCAAATATGATATGGGCATGGCGGGAATGACCGTAAATGACGAGCGTCTTGAACAAGTAAACTTTACGACATCATACGCTAAGGGCGTTCAGGTTGTAATAGTCAAAGAGGACAGCGATATAAAGACTATAGACGATCTTACAGGCAAAATGATCGGCGCGCAGCAGGGAACGACCGGCGCAATATATGCAGCTGACGACTACGGCGAAGAGAATGTAACTACATATGCCAGCGGCAATCTTGCCGTAGAGGGACTCAAGACCGGCAAGGTCGACTGCGTTATCATCGATAATGAGCCTGCAAAGGCATATGTAAGCGAAAATGAGGGACTGAAGATCCTTGAGACAGAATATGCAAACGAGGATTATGCGATCGCGATAGCAAAGGACAATACCGAACTTATGGATAAGGTCAATACCGCGCTTGAGGAGCTTATTGCAAACGGCGAGCTTCAGAAGATAGTAGATAAATATATAACCTCTGAGGAATGAGGAAAATAAAACAGATGACGGGGCGGCGATCTGACCGCCCCTGTTGTTTATTACGGACTAAGAGAAAATATTAAGGAGAAAAGATAAATGTCATCGGTTTCGGCGTGGTTTAACGGGCTTTGGACCGACATAACCCTGTGGTTTGACGATTTTTCAGACGACTTTTATACAGTATTCATAAAGAAAGACCGTTATGAGCAGATGCTGACGGGTCTTGAAAATACCCTTATCATAACACTGGGGGCGCTGCTCATCGGCGTTGTGATAGGAATAGTCGTAGCGGCGATACGTTCGTCGTATGATAAAAATAAAGAGAGCTTGAAACTGCACGGAGGCATCGGCAGTTTTATACTCTCGTTTTTGAATTTTATATGTAAGATATACCTGACCGTAATACGCGGAACGCCTGTCGTCGTACAGCTGATGATAGCGTATTTTCTGATTTTCGTATCAGTCAAAGACGGCGTGCCTGTCGGCATATTTGCGTTCGGCATAAATTCGGGCGCGTATGTGGCGGAGATATTCCGAGGCGGGATCATGTCTGTAGACAACGGACAGTTTGAGGCTGGGCGTTCTCTGGGCTTCAATTATGTTCAGACCATGTGGTATATAGTGATCCCGCAGACCTTTAAGGCAGTTCTTCCGACACTGTGCAATGAATTTATTGCGCTGTTGAAGGAGACGTCGGTCGCAGGCTATGTCGGCGTTATGGAGCTGACAAAGGCAGGCAACTCAATAGCCGGAGTCACATATAATTATTTTCTTCCGCTGCTTACGGTCGCGGCCGTGTATCTTGTGATCGTAATGATACTGTCATGGCTTGTAAGCAGACTTGAGAGGAGGCTGCGAGTAAGTGAACGGTAAGGATAATATACTTATAGAGGTAAACGGACTGTGCAAATACTATAACGGCGATAAAATAAAAGCTCTTGACGGTGTGGATATAGATATACGAAGCGGAGAGGTAGTGGTCATAATCGGCCCGTCGGGCAGCGGAAAGTCAACGTTTCTGCGTTCGCTTAATCTGCTTGAGCTTCCCACACACGGACATATCATATTCGACGGTGTGGATATCTGCGATAAAAAGGTGAATATAAATCTGCACCGCCAGAAAATGGGCATGGTCTTCCAGCATTTCAATCTGTTTCCGCATAAAACTGTGCTTGACAATATGACAATAGCGCCTATAAAGCTGATGAAAATCCCCAAGGATAAGGCGCAGACATATGCTATGGAGCTGCTTGAGCGGGTAGGGCTTGCCGACAGAGCCGCAAACTATCCGTCCCAGCTTTCGGGCGGTCAGAAACAGCGCGTAGCGATAGTGCGCGCGCTTTGCATGAAGCCTGAGGTAATGCTTTTCGACGAGCCTACCAGCGCGCTTGATCCTGAGATGGTGGGCGAGGTGCTTGACGTCATGAAAAATCTCGCGTCGGAGGGGATGACAATGGTTGTGGTCACACACGAAATGGGATTTGCACGCGAGGTGGGCAGCCGGGTAGTGTTTATGGACGGCGGCAAAATCGTCGAGCAGGGTACTCCCTCAGACATTTTTGAAAATCCCCAAAGCCCCAGACTCAAGGAGTTTTTAAGCAAAGTGTTGTAAAAAAATCATACTGCTTATAAGCAGGATGATTTTTTGTGTTGACTTTTATTTTTGCAGTAATATAATTAATTTAACAAAATATTTAGGGAGTGATATTATGAAACAGCTCGGTATACAGCTTTACAGTGTGCGTGACAGAATGAAGACGGAAAAGGATATAGTGCAAACCTTCAGGACGCTGTCGGAAATAGGCTATACCCAGGTTCAGACTGCAGGAGATTTTATCATATTTCCGGACCGCTTTGCAAAGTATGCGCATGATTCGGGGATCGAAATAATCGGTACGCACTATGACTGGGACGCCATTAAAAACGAGACTGAAAACACCGTGCGGATACATGAGACCCTGGGAACGACCAACATCGGGATAGGCGGTATTCCCAGATCGGCCAGAGAGAGTCTTGATACGCTCAAGGCGTTCATCGAGGATATGAACAAAACAGCGGCAAAGCTGAAAAAATACGGATGCAAGCTTACCTATCACAATCACAGCATTGAGTTCAAAAAGTTTGACGGCAAAACCATTATGGACTATATGATAGAAGGCTTTACCGAAGATAATATCACGTTTGTGCTTGATACATACTGGGTCCAGCACGGCGGAGCAGATATCCGGCGTATGATAGAGCGGCTTGCTGGCAGGATCGACATACTGCATCTCAAGGATATGGCAGCCTGCGGCGGAGAAAAAGGAAACGAGCCGTATATTACCGATATAGGCAACGGAAATATTGATTTTACGGATATAGTACCCCTTGCCGAAAAGACAGGAGTCAAGTATTTTTGCGTGGAACAGGACGGGAACTATGAAATAGACTCTATGACAAGCGCAAGAACATGTTTTGAATATCTGAAAAAAAACGTGATGGATAAATAAGAGGAAAATATTATGGATCTTCCGATAGGATTTATTTGTTCCGGATTTGAATATAACACATTAGAAAAACATGTTGCGGCTCCGTATTTTCGCAGGACGTTTCATGCCGACATACAGACAAAGGCGCATGTCCTGATCGGTGCCTGCGGATTTTATCAACTATACATCAATGGTGTCAATGTCAGCAAAGGTCCGCTTGCACCGTACATAAGCAATCCGGATGATATAGTATACTATGACAGCTATGATGTTGAGCTGGTATGCGGACAAAATACAATAGGTGTGTGGCTCGGCAACGGATTTCAAAACAATCCTGGAGGGTATATATGGGATTTTGACAAATCATCATTTCGCAGCTCGCCTAAGTTTGCGATGTCAGTTACATGGCGCAGCGCCGAAGGCAGGCCGGAGACAATAGAATCTGACAGCATGTTTTTGACTGCGCCGTCGCCGATTACATTTGACGATTACCGATTCGGGGAGCATTATGACGCGCGTCTGGAGCAGAACGATTGGATGCAGGCAGGCTTTGACGATTCATCCTGGGCTCATGCTGTTGAAGCATCAGTGCCGGGAGGTCAGCGCAGGCTTTGCGGTGCAGAGCCGATAGCGGTGACGCGTCAGCTCAAGGCGGTATCTGTCACAGCTGTAAACGACGGTTATATTTACGATTTCAAAGAAAATTGCGCAGGTGTGTGCCGGCTCGATATAGACGGCAGATCGGGTCAGCGTATATGCATGCAGTACGGAGAGTGGATACGTGATGACGGAACACTTGATATCGAACATATTTGGTTCCGCAGAGATGAGAAGCTGTGGACCCGCGACAAAGACCTTGTTCACCGTGATGTGTATACCTGCCGGGACGGGGTACAGACATATACGCCGAGGTTTACCTATCATGGATTCAGATATGTCTATGTGACCGGTATAACCGCCCGGCAGGCAAAGCCGGAGCTTCTGACGTATCTTGTAATGAATTCCGATCTGGAAAGGCGCGGCGGATTTGTATGCTCCGATGAGACCGTAAACCGTTTGTATGAATGTACGATACGTTCTGACCTGGCAAATTTCTATTATTTCCCAACCGACTGTCCGCACCGTGAAAAAAACGGCTGGACTGCGGATGCGGCTCTGTCCGCAGAGCAGATGATAATGAATCTGGGCGTGGAAAACAGCTATCGGGAATGGCTCAGAAACATATGCTGTGCCCAGGCTGAAAACGGCAGTCTTCCGGGTATAATCCCGACCGGGGGCTGGGGCTTTTCCTGGGGCAACGGACCTGCCTGGGACTGTGTGCTTGCGTACTTGCCGTATTATGTATATATTTACCGCGGGGAAACGGAAATGATCAAGGAATCAGCAGACGCGCTGACTGAATATCTGCGCTATCTGCTGACGCGTACGAATCCCGACGGTCTGCTTAAGATCGGGCTGGGCGACTGGTGTCCCGTAGACCGCAAAAGTTCTGCATATGTCGCGCCGCTTGAATTTACCGATACGGTAATGGCATATGATATTGCCAAAAAGGCCGAGTTTATGTTTGATGCGGTAGGACTGACGGATCAGCGTGATTTTGCCGGCAGTACCGCGGCCAGGTTTAAGGCGGCGGTACGCGCACGGCTTGTGGATACGGTTACATTTACCGCGGCAGGTAACTGTCAGACGTCACAGGCAATGGCGATTTTTTACGATATTTTCGAGCCTGACGAAAAGAAAGCGGCGTTCAACA
>CALXGU010000060.1 GCA_944387905.1 uncultured Clostridia bacterium | reverse complement strand
GCAGAACACCCAGGCCGCCGCAAAAGAGACGCATGTATGGTCGATAGGCAATCAAAAAATCTGAAGGGAGCGCAAAAATGGATTTGCATAAAACAGATCCTGAAGGTGAGTTTTGGATCCCAGCGCTTGTACTTGCCATCGGCAGCCTTTTATTATTTTTAAGTTTTTTAAAAAATGACAATAAATATAAATCAGCGTATATATATTTGCTAATTTTTACCATAAATATTTGTGCATAATGTATAATTATTTTGATTTTTATATCTATCTATTGACATATATTGCATATTATTATATTATATATAAGAAAGGAGGTTACCGTTATGAAATCTATATAATCAAATCGCGCAGCTGTTTATTGATGATCACTGATCATAGATGCAACTGAGAAAGGAAATATAATATGAAAAAGTTAATATCTGTTTTATGTGTTATTTTACTTTTTGCATCCTTGTTTTCTACCTATGCCTCGTCAATCAATAATAAAATCAATATAAAAATTAATAATAATAAATTTGTACAGATAACAATTAGTAAATTAAATGACATAATAAATATTACCGCTGATGAAGCTGTCGAAATTGCAGAGCTTTTTATAGTTGATGCTATGAAATCTGACTCAATTTGTTGGAATGATAACACTAAAGTTGTAAATGTAATACCAATGTATGATAATTCAAATAAAATTAATGCATACACAATAGAATTGACATCTGGTTACATTGTTGTTTCTGCATTCCTTGATGCAGAACATTTAATACCAGAATGGTCAGATGAAGGTGAACCTTTATTCTACGAATTAAACGTTTCAACAGATGATAAAATTATATACTTAGGTGGTTATGAATACTATGTTGATGACGGTTCATCAAGCGTTCAAGGTCTATATACTAATAATGTTTCGAAAAATGAATTAGTAAATTATGTAGGACAAAGTAGAAACATATCTAATATTCCAGAATCTGCTATTTTAAATGCAACTACAAATATTTCACCTAATTCTGTTATTTTAGATCCTATAGGACATGCAAATGCAAATTATGGAGGACAATTTGTATATACATATCAAAATGATCGTTGGGAGAATTATATGGATTATTTTACTGTAGATTATGGCAAAGGAGTAGGATATAGTAATCACTGTGGACCAACGGCTATAACAAACATAATAGCAGCTTTTCGCAATAGATATCCTACAAATGCTATAAATGTACCAAGTTCTAACAACACACTTTTTACAGAAATAGCAAATTTGGGTATATCCAATGGATATTTTTCTAATTCTAGTGGTACTCTTTCAAGTTCACGAGAACAATACTTTGAGGCTGTTTTTGATGAGTACTCAATAGATCCATACTCTACATATTCTATTCTTTCTCATCCCGATGATGTTGAAGAATATAAGTTCCCAATGACCTATAATGCAATTTTTTATGTTTCTGTTAGAAAGCATACTACATATTCAGATCACGCTGTAGTCGCTTACGGACTTTCTATTGTTTCAAACCAAAACGGTATAACTAGAAATTATTTTCATATCGCTGATGGATGGGGAGTATCTCCTAGATATCTTGAACTTAACGATATGATTAACTGGGCATACGGTATTGAATTTATGTAAGGAAGTGATTATTATGAAAAAAATCAATAATATATTTATTATTTTGGCAGTAATAACATTACTTTTATCAGAACCTATACTTGCATCAGCAAACGATTACCAAGATAACCTGAACAGCTATGCATATCAAGACATTGATTCTGGTGACTGGTTTTACGAAGCGGCGGTACGTGCAAAGGAGCTGAACATAATGACCGGCATGTCCCAAAAAAATTTTGAGCCGGACACGCTTGTCACGCGTGAGATGTTCCTGACAGCACTCGAGCGCATGATAATACATAATGGCATCAGTTTTAGTACGTTTTCCGCTTTCAGTGATATAAAAGAAGACAAATATTACACAAAAGCTGTCAAATGGGCTGAATATAACGGCATTACAAAAGGTATTTCAGCCTCAGAGTTTGGGATTGGGCTGAACGTCACGCGTCAGCAAATTGTAACATTTATTTACAGATATCTGCAGGACGGATATATCAAAATCAATTTGAAACCGGCACAATCCCCTGCTGCGGAATTTTTCGACAGTCCTTCGGAATACGCAAAAGAAGCTGTCGATTATATGCGAAGCACAGGAATAATCGATGGCATGGGTGACGGTAAATTTGAGCCTGACGCACCAGCTACCCGGGCACAAATTGCGGCAATGCTTGTCAGGCTGTACGATGCAATGCGGAATGCTGACTTTGAATTCAATATCAGCCCAAATATTTCAAAAATTGAGGTCGTACATCAAATATCGGATCCGCTCACCGGCCAGATACCGAAATCAAGATTTATAACGGACAGCTCTGAAATAGCAGATATTATAAATCAAATAAACAGCACTCATATAACAAGCGGTACAGATATCGAGCCCGCTGACGGATGGGAATATGTGGCACGTTTCTCAGATAAACAGGGTAAAATTGTTTTTGCTGTCATGTTTACCGAAAGTTATATAAAAGAATCGAATTTTAGGTTCGAAACTAATGCATTTGAAAGATTTATAACATTTATAAATAATAATTAATATACCTTTTATAAAAAGCAGCCCAATGACAGTTTTACTGTCATTGGGCTGCTTTGGGTTAATGCAAAAAATAATTTTTGACCAAAATAAATATGGCATCACACCTTAAACAAAAACTTAATAGGTATCTGCTATCATCGTGGGCATCTTGATTGAATAAAAAACAAAATCTATAAATTTAAATTGCATATCGAGGTTCTCGCTGTAAGCAGGAAAAAAAGATTTCCGACTAGCTGTCAAATATTAAAGCAAAAAATAACGCTGAACCCAAAACAGCGGGTCCAGCGTCACGCTGGTCGAGGTGACAGGACTTGAACCTGCGGCCTCTGCGTCCCGAACGCAGCGCTCTACCAAACTGAGCCACACCTCGATATATTTTTACTGACAAAATTTACATTGAACACAACAAAACTTTAACTGATTATTTACAATACATACTACAAGGGCGCTTTATAATCAGTATTCATATATACATTCACACAAAGCACCGCTCATAGTAATTTAAGCCATTTTTTGCTTTTCAATAGATAGACAGCAATAGTATTATAACATAAAATATTATTTTGACAAGAACTTTTTTTAAATTATTCTGTTTTTGTTGATAAAAGTCCCTGTTTATTTAAAAAATCATATAATTTTTGGGCAGAGCGCGGATCATCAAAGCTTGCATATTTAACATCAAACGTTATTTTAAAGCTAAGTCGCGAATTATCCTCAATACAAGGCTGTAAAGGTACATCGGGATTTTTCACACCGCTGTGAAAACCACCGAAATATATGATATTATTTTTCAGCATCAACACAAACGCATTTGTATCGTCAGTTTTAAAAATCCTGCTTCCACCGCTCTCTTCTGTAACATTTCCCAGTGATGCAACAGACTCTTCTTTAAGAAAAACCGTGTGGGTCTGCCAGTTATATCCTTCTATGTCTTCCCCGTCAAAAGCCAGTCTGCCGTATGCATTTACTGCTGAGATTTTTTCAGAATCACTTACAGCATCTTCAAGAATATCACGGCTTATAACATAAAATTTAAGATCATCGGTCTGCTGTTCTGAACAAGATCCCAATGCCGGTATAATTATAAATGCACAAATTAAAACCAAAAAAATTTTTTTCATCAGTTAAGTGTAATGGCGGTAACATTACCGTCAACTCCTTTTATTGAAAGCGAGGTGAGTTTATTATGAGATGTACTGAAATTCAAGTATGCAAGCTCACCATTGGAAAGAACATAAACATCACTGTAACTAGCGCTTGTGCCTTCATACCAAGACGGTTCGCCTAATGTCTTATACACCTGGGCAGGCGTCATGTTTTTCTTAAGTCTTCCGACCGTATTTTTATCAACACTTCGGCGTGTAAAGCCATTTGGCTTTACCTGTGGCAGCCACTGTGAGCCCAGCAAGACAGTATAGCTTCCGTTCTTGTAAATTGACGCACTTCGCAAGTTATCTCGTGCATATCCGTAATCCAGATAAAGCTTACTTCCGTCATTTAAATTATAACAGTCGATGATATAAGAATCATACGCAAAATTATGAGAGTAATAATAACTGGGCTTGCCTACAGCTGATAGTATACTGCTTCTGGTCATTCCGAGACTGAGAACAGGTTCTATAAGGATATAATTATACGTTCCCGTAGCAAACTGATCTCCCTGAACCGCATTATGTTTTTGTCCCTCGGTATTCTGTCCGCCCGAAGTATTATCTTTATTCTCGTTATTATCCTGTTCATTGTCACCATCAGTGTTTGTTTCACCTTCCCCGGGTATTTGGACATTCGTCTGTCCGCTTTCACTGTCTGTTGATTTCAATACACCTGCTTCTACCAATATTTCAAAAAAGTTCATTTTTTCGCCGTCAGCAGAAACATATTGCGCGGTATTTACAGTATCTTTTTCCTCATCAAAAGTAAATTCTATACTGTCGCCGTTATTCAAATCATACACAAGAAAATGGTCATTTCCCTGCTCCATGTAATGTGGACTGCCCAATATCAGCTCCATCGAACTTTTGGATGTACCGACATTGACAAAATAAAAGTCCTCAATATACAAAGAACTTTTTATTGCCGCGCCATATCCAGTTGCTCCCGCATTTTCTTTTAAATAGCTCTCGCCCGGATATACCTTATGGCATGAACACACCGACAGCATTAAACTCATTGCCGCCGTTATTAATAATAACCGTTTCAGTTTTGTCATTTACAATCACCGCTAAAATATTTTTTTGCTGTTTGCACATCACTGCTTATCTGTTTATACAATTCTGCGCTGTTTTTAAATTTGATTTCCGGACGTATCATTTTTATAAATTCTACTGTTATATCTTCATCATAGATATCTTTGCGGAAATCAAATATATTTGTTTCCATATTAGGTTTTCCTGAGTTTTCTACACTGGGTCGTACCCCTACATTTGTAATACTTTCGTATTCGACCGTACCGATATGTGTTTTTGTTATATATACACCGTACGCCGGGATCGCTCTGCTGTCATCCAATGCAATATTAACGGTTGGAACTTTATTTTCACTGCCCATATGCTTGCCGTGTGTAACGCTGCCGGATATCGTATAATTTCGTCCCAGAGCCTGACAAACGCTGGTCATATCGCCTTGGGATATAAATAATCTGATATCCGATGAGCTGAGTTTTTTACCTCTGAAATAAAAGCTGTCGGATACTGACAATTCAATACCGCTTTCTTTGCAAAGGTTTTCAAGGACCCCGACATCTGCTGCAGCATCTTTACCGAATTTAAAATCCTTGCCGCATACCAACATTTTTGCGTTGAGACGCTTACATATTATCTCTCGGATAAATTTCTGTGCGGTCAAATCTTTTATATTTTCAAATTTATCAAATATTATTTGTTTAATACCCAGTCCTTTAAGGATAACTTCCTTTTCGGCACGGGTTGTTATTACTTTAGAGCCCTTACAGTTTTCAGAAAAGGTATAGACAGCAGGTACAAGACCCAACTTATTTTTTACAGTTAAATCCAACAGCTGTCTATGCCCGAGATGAACACCGTCAAAGTCTCCGATCGCTACACAAAGTTTATTTTTCATAATTTTTTATAAATGAGTAATAAGTTTAAACGCATGACCTTCGCTTGTTTCAATTACACTGCCAAGACCTATCAAACCGTCACTGTAAACCCGACAAATGCCTGACGGAAGAGATTTAAGCTTTTTCACATTGACTGCACAGCCGTTTGAAAGCAGCCTTGCATAAAACGGCTCCGGATAATACGGTACATATTCAGACAAAGCGTCGTCGATAGAAATCATATGGCTTTCAATATCCTCACAGTCAACAGCAACGGAATCCTCTACACACCAGCCGCATGTTTTAGTCCTGTGCAAAGCGCTCATGGTGCCTACTGTTCCGAGCTCTCTTGCGATATCCCTGCAAAGTGAACGGATATATGTACCTTTGGAACACTCTATATCCATTATAAGCTCACGTTCAAAAAAGTCAATCATTTTGATTGAGTATACAGTCACTTCACGCGCGGGAATTTCTACTTTTTTGCCTTCTCTTGCCAGTTTATACATTATATTGCCGTTTATTTTAATCGCCGAATACGAAGGAGGCACCTGACTTATTTTCCCTGTAAATTTAGGCAATACAGTCATAATTTGTTCCAAAGATACAGGTTTGTTATCTGTTGCTGTCACGATGCCGGTAATATCGTCAGTGTCGGTTTGTGTGCCCAAGAGCATTGTAGCACGGTATGCTTTGTCACCATTAGACAGATAACTGCTGAGTTTTGTAGCTTTTCCGCATATAACGGGCAGCAGTCCTGTTGCAAGAGGATCCAATGTGCCGCAGTGTCCGCATTTGACATTTAGCCTGCGCCTGATCGCAGCCACAACCGCAAACGAAGTTATACCGGACGGTTTATTTATCAAAATGATTCCGTCGTTCATTTATTAAGGTCCTCAAACAGTTTGTCCGCCATGATTTTTTTCAGTTCATCATATTTGCCCGTCATTGTACAGCCCGCCGCCATTTTATGACCGCCGCCGCCGAAATATTTACAAACTGCCGCTGCGTCTATATCACCGTTTGTACGCACAGATAGCTTGTAGGTATCATTATCTATCTGCCTAAAAGTGGCTGAAGCCTTTATTCCCTCTATTTGAGCGGGAATCGATGATATGCCCTCAAGGTCGTCCTCATTGGCTCCCAGCTCGTTTATCCAGTCAAGAGCGATCCTCATGCATGTTATGGTGTTATTAAAAAAATACTCAAGCGAATCAAACGCTCTGCGTTCTATTTCAAAACATGCATGTGATTTGGTCCTGAACAGCAATTTATTGAGTTTTGCAGCATCTGCTCCTGCCTGTATCAATTTTGCAGCTGCAAGATGTGTTTGGGCTGTTGTATTGGAATATACAAAACATCCGGTATCAGTTGAAATTGCAGTATACAAACATTCCGCTATCTTACTGTCTATTTTGCAGAATTTTTCTACAATTCTGAGCACTAATTCACCGCTTGCCGCTGACTGCGCATCTATATAGTTATGCTTTCCGTAGCCGGTATTTGATGAATGATGATCTATCACCACATCCGCTTTTCGAGCATATTCCTCATAGCTGCTTCCCGCCATTGACTCTGACGCTACATCTACGCATATAATCGCTCCGTCACATTTACCGCGGATATTTTTTTTGCCCTGAGTGATAAACCTGTACCGAGGTGATATTTCACTTTCACACACGACATTTACCTGCTTGCCCGCTTGTTCAAGTGCATATTTCAAAGCATATGCGCTGCCCAATGTATCTCCGTCGGGTCGTATATGAGTGATTATTGTAACCGAGTCTAGTTCAAGCAGTATTTTTACTATACTGTCAGCGCTGCTGTTCATTTGAATCACTCCCGTCCAAATCCAGATCAGCGAGCATAGAGTCAATATGCATTCCGTATCTTACAGATGTATCATAAACAAATGTAAGCTCAGGAGTATACCGTAAATTCATTGTTTTTGACAGCATACCGCGAATATATCCGCTGGAACGCATCAGTCCCTCCAACACCTGATCCTCATCATCTTTCATCGATGTAAAATATACCTTTGCGGTTTTCAGATCCGGCGATGTATGCACATCTGTGACCGTGACAAATTCGTGAACCCGCGGGTCTTTTAGTTTGGGTATTATATAGGACAGTTCTTTTTTTATTTCTTCATTTATTTTTTCAATTCTGTGTCCCGACATTACTGTTTTATCTCCTGCATTTCGTACGCTTCTATGATGTCGCCTTCTTTTATGTCGTTATAATTTTCGATGGTCATACCGCATTCGAAGTTTTCTACCACCTCTTTTACATCGTCCTTGAATCTCTTAAGTGAAGACAAAACTCCGGTAAATATAACCGCATTGTCACGAATAAGGCGAACGCTTGAATTTCTTACTATTTTGCCCTCTTTTACATAGCAGCCTGCAATAGTACCGATACCTGACGCCTTAAACACTTGACGCACTTCTGCAAATCCGAGTACGACCTCTTTATACTTAGGCGCCAGCATTCCTTTCATGGCGGATTCGATCTCTTCTATACAATCATAAATTATGCTGTACAGCCTTATATCCACATCATTTTTTTCAGCAGAAGCTCTCGCTGCGGCTTCGGGGCGTATATTAAATCCTACGATTATCGCGTTTGACGCGTTGGCAAGCATTACATCGCTTTCATTTATAGCTCCGACTGCACTGTGTATCACGCATACTCTTACCTCTTCGTTAGATAACTTCTCAAGTGAGGTTTTAACAGCTTCCGCTGAGCCCTGAACGTCTGCTTTGACTATTATATTCAGTTCTTTCATATTTCCTTCCTGTATACGTGAGAACAAATCGTCCAAAGATACTGTATACTGGCTCTGCTGTCTGAGCTTATCTTCTGCTTTACGCTGCTCGGCAAGCTCTTTTGCAAGACGTTCGTCCTCGACTACAAAGAAAGAATCTCCCGCCTGAGGCACCTCAGAAAGTCCTA
>CALXGU010000059.1 GCA_944387905.1 uncultured Clostridia bacterium | reverse complement strand
GAATTGGTTATTGCATTGAATAAAGTGCTCTTACCAACATTAGGCAAACCGACGATACCAAGTTTCATATTAAGCTCCTTAAAATAAAATAGCAAAATAATCAAGGCTTGAAGCATAATATGGCTTCAAGCCTTATTTTGGTGGACCTAAGGGGAATCGAACCCCTGACCTATGCGTTGCGAACGCATCGCTCTACCAACTGAGCTATAAGCCCATTTCAGCGGATCTGATGATCCGCAAAAAATCATTTTTTAAGAGAAACGGCCTCCAGCGCCTTCTGAACTATACCTTCGGCATTCAGCTTATAGTAATCCAAGACCTTGAGAGCCGCGGCACTTTTACCGAACATATCCTCTACTCCGTGACGTATCACTGGACAAGGCGCAGCTTCGCTAACCGCTTCACAGACAGCGGAGCCCAGACCGCCTATTACAGAATGTTCTTCAGATGTCACAAGCGCGCCGCATTTAATAGAATATTCCAAAACAAGCTTTTTGTCAAGTGGTTTTATTGAAGAAATATTAATTACGGCAGCATTTACAGATTTTTGTTTAAGGGCTTGAGCCGCTTTCAATGCTTCGCCGACCATAAGGCCTGTAGCGATAATGGCAACATCGGTGCCGTCTTCCAAAACAACACCTTTTCCTATTTCAAAATCATAGTCATCCGGAAGTATCTGTTCAACCGGCATTCTGCCGAAACGCAAATATACCGGACCGTCATGTTCTATTGCAGCTTTAACCGCAAGGCGTGCCTCGACAGGATCGGCAGGATTCAAGACTACCATACCGGGTATGGTGCGCATAAGCGCAATATCTTCATTGCATTGATGCGTAGCCCCGTCCTCCCCGACACTGAGTCCGGCATGTGTTGCACCGAGCTTTACATTAAGATGAGGATAACCTATTGAGTTTCTGACCTGTTCAAATGCTCTGCCGGCCAAAAACATTGCAAAAGAACTTGCAAAAACTGTCTTGCCGCTAGCGGCAAGACCTGCCGCCACAGATACCATGTTAGATTCGGCTATACCACAGTCAATAAATCTTTCAGGGTATTTCTGAGCGAATATTTTTGTTTTTGTCGCCTCTGACAGATCGGCGTCCAAAACATATAAATCATATTTTTCGGCAAACTCGGCAAGAGCCTTGCCGTAACTTTCTCTTGTAGCTTCTTTCAGCATTATTACCGCACCTCCTTAAGTTCCGACATCGCCTGCTCATATTGCTGATCGTTCGGAGCCGTACCGTGCCACGATACGACATTTTCCATAAACGATACCCCTTTGCCCTTGATTGAATTTGCAATAATCGCGGTCGGCTTATCGGTTGTTTTTTCAGCAAAATCAAAGGCGCTTTCTATATCGTCAAAATCATGCGCGTTGATAACCCTGACATTGAAGCCGAATGCCTGCATTTTATCTTCCAGCGGCTCGCTGGACATGACATCTTTGCACTTGCCGTCGATCTGAAGACCGTTACGGTCTATGATAACACACAGATTTGACAAGCAGTAATGAGCCGCAAACATAAATGCTTCCCATACCTGTCCTTCTTCAATCTCGCCGTCACCTAAAATAGCGTAGACCCTGTAATTTTTCTTATCCAATTTTCCCGCCAAGGCGATTCCGCATGCCGCAGAGATACCCTGACCCAGCGAGCCGCTTGACATATCAACGCCGGGTGTATTTTTCATATCAGGATGGCCTTGCAGAAAGCTGTCGAGTTTTCTGAAAGTTTTAAGAATATCCGTTGAAAAATATCCTTTTTCAGCAAGCGCCGCATAAAGGGCTGGACATGAATGTCCTTTAGACAAAACAAGCCTGTCCCTGTCGGGATCTTTTGGATTTGAGGGGTTAATATTCATTTCTTTAAAATAAAGATATGTAATTATGTCCGCAATAGACAGAGAACCTCCCGGATGACCAGATTTTGCGTTATAAACCTGTTCTATAATATCACGCCGTATTTTAAGAGCGATATTTTTCAATTCAATTTTTTGAATATCTTCCATTCAAATTACCTCCGTATTCATCCCCTTGAATCAATGTATTAATTTTACTATTTATATGCTCGCGTGTCAATATTAAAAACATTTAAACAGTTGATTTAAATGTATAAAATTGATATAATATAAAAAATTGAACAGCGGAGAATAATATGAATCCATTATCTGACAGAATAAGACCTGACAGTCTTGAAGACATAGTGGGCCAGCAGCATCTTTTGAACAAGCAGGCTCCGTTATACAATATAATTGCCAGCGGAAACATACCGAACATGATATTCTATGGACCGAGCGGATGCGGTAAAACAACACTGGCTAATATAATTGCTGCCAAAAGTGACAGAAAACTATATAAATTGAATGCGACAACAGCATCGATATCTGATATAAAAGCTGTTATTGAGGATTGTAATTTGTTTACGGCTCCAAACGGGGTTCTGCTGTACCTAGATGAAATACAGTATTTTAATAAACGCCAGCAGCAGTCTTTGCTTGAATTTATTGAAAACGGAAAAATAACACTTATTGCCTCCACAACAGAAAACCCGTATTTTTATATTTATAACGCTATTTTGTCACGCTGTACTATTTTTGAATTCAAAGCTGTAGCTCCGTCTGATGTGAAAAAAGCGATAATACGGGCAGCCGAAAAGGTAAAAGAAAACACATCTGTAAATATTCAGCTGAGCGAGGAGGCACTGGACTATCTTTCTGTCGCCTGCGGAGGAGATGTGAGGAAAGCAATAAACAGTATCGAACTTTTATCTGTGATCGCTCAAAACAACGATACTCCTATTACTTTGGATCAGGTAAAACAATGCACGCAAAAAAGCTCTATGCGCTATGACCGTGACGGTGATGTGCATTATGACATACTTTCGGCATTCCAAAAATCCATAAGAGGTTCTGATGAAAACGCAGCTCTTTATTATCTTGCAAGATTGATTGAAGCAGATGATCTTCCGTCTATATGCAGACGGCTTCTTGTCATCGCAAGCGAGGATATAGGTCTTGCGTATCCCAATGCCGCCGTAATTGTAAAATCCTGCATTGACAGTGCAATGATGCTTGGATTTCCCGAAGCACGTATCCCTCTGGCACAAGCAGTAATACTTCTGTCCACCGCCCCTAAATCCAACAGCGTGATCTGCGCAATAGATGCAGCTTTAGACGATGTCCGCACCGGAAAAGGCACTGAAATCCCAAAAACTCTGAGAGATACACATTATTCCGGGTCAAAAAAACTGTCCAACGGCCTTGATTACAAGTATCCGCATAATTTCAAAAACAACTATATTACGCAGCAATATTTGCCCGACGATATAAAAAATGCCGTATATTATAAATACGGAGACAATAAATTTGAACGAAGCACAGAAGAGTATTGGAGAAAAATCAAAAATGAAAATAAATGATAAAGTAAATTTTACAGTAGCTGAACTTGAAAAGCTATACCCTGACGCGCATTGTTCTTTAAATTACGGACAGCCGTATCAGCTGTTGATCGCTACGCGTCTTTCGGCTCAGTGTACTGATGAGAGGGTCAACATGATAACGCCTGCGCTTTTTGAACGGTATAAAACTTTAGAGGATTTTGCCGCAGCCGATTTTGACGAATTGTGCAGATACATACATTCCTGCGGATTTTTCAGAGGAAAAGCCAAAAGCATAATAGAAATGTCAGGACAGCTTATTTCGAATTATAACGGCAAAGTCCCGGATACAATAGAAGAACTGACAAAACTGTCGGGTATCGGAAGAAAAACTGCAAATCTGATTTGCGGTGATATATACGGCAAACCTGCTATAATAGCTGATACGCACTGTATACGTCTGAGCAATCGTCTGGGTCTTGTGAAAAATAATACAAATCCTGTAGCCGTTGAAAAGCAGCTTAAAAAAATAATTCCTCCGCAGTGCCAGACTAAATTTTGTCATAATCTAGTCCATCACGGTCGCGCTGTATGTACTGCTCGCAAGCCCGACTGTAATAATTGCACGTTAAATTCAGTCTGCACCTTTTTTCAGCAGCCCGAAAAAAGCAGAAACAAAAATTCCACCGGCAAATAACGCGGCACACTGTATTATCTCGGTAGTTGTGGGGAATCTTACAAAGATTTGCTTTAACGACGCCAATACCATACCCAGTATCATCATATTTATTGATACCGGGTATTTTTTATATGCCCTGTTTAGCAGTTTGGTAAACGCAAAAATACTTATCAATGTTAATGCTCCGAATTTGAAAACAAACAAGAGATCGAAATTATGCAGCGCGGTTATGATTCTTTCATAATAACCAAACGCCATTAAAATATATGTCAAACTGATGCCGGGAAGAATCAACGCGATCGCCGACAACAGGCAAACCACAATGAATGTCACAGGATTTTCCGTTCCGGCAAATTCAATAGAGGCTGTCATATCAGTAAGCAAAGTTATTATAATTCCGCACAAAATAAATAAAATATATTTTTTCTCAAAATTCTTGACTCCGGAAAAAAATACTGGAATACCACCGATAATAACACCAATTACAAAATAGCTGAATTCCAGAAAAAAGTTGTCGAGTATATATTTTATCGGATATGAGCACACAAAAAAACCTATTACAGCGCCGAAACAAATAGTTGACAGATATATTGAATTTGATTTGAAATCAATAAACAACTCATCTGTTGCCTTAATTATATCGCTGTAGATTCCCAACAAAAGCGCAGTTGTCCCTCCGCTCAATCCAGGTATAAGCACACACATACCTATAAGAAATCCGAAAATAATGTTTTTTAAAAGTTTATTCATAAAAATCAGCACAAAAAAATAAGTTGGTAATTGACTTTTTTAATAATGAATTATATAATATTCAAGTGTATTTTATATTAAATATATTCAAATTGCAGCGTTTTTATAACAAACGCCGCTAAAAAACAAAAGGAGGTAAACGATGAGAAAAAAAAGCAGTACAGTAAAACAAAAATCAGTTTTTTTCATTGTTGCGGCGATAATCCTTGTTATAGCCGTTCTCGCCGTTTTCGGTCTTACTATTAACGGCAAAACTTATATTAAAAGTGTTCGCAATATCAGATTCGGTATTGACATAAAAGGCGGTGTCAGCGCCACTTTCGAGCCTGCCGATGAAAATATTCAGCCGACCGCTCAACAGCTTGAATCTGCAAAAACTATAATCGAGACAAGACTTGACGGTAAAAATATTCTCGACAGAAATGTTACAGTTGACACAAACACAGGTAATATTCTTGTTGAATTCCCGTGGTCAGCCGATGAAAAGGATTATGATCCTGCCGCTGCAATTGAGGAACTGGGAGAGATAGCTGAACTTTCTTTCTGGTTTGTTGATGTAGATGAAAGCACATTCGAAGTGACAAAAACAAAAGAGGAACCGATACTTACCGGTGCTATGGTTGTTGACAGTGCTTCAGGTTATTATAACGGTCAGTATATAGTCACACTCGAATTCAACGATGAGGGTAAGGAACTTTTTGCTGATGCCACTGAAAATAATATCGGTAAAATCATCGGTATTTATATGGATGACACTTTAATCAATTACGCCACGGTCCAGGATGCAATTACCGACGGTAACGCACAGATAAGCGGAAACTTTACAGCTTCAGAGGCAAGAGATCTTGCAGCAAAGATCAAAGCCGGTGCCCTGCCCTTCAGTCTTACTTCAACTAACTTCAGCTCTATAAGTGCAACTCTGGGTGAAGGCGCTTTGAACATAATGATAAATGCGGGAATAATTGCAGCGATTTTGATTTGCTTGTTCATGCTTTTGTATTACAAACTTCCCGGTCTTGTAGGATGTATAAATCTTGTCCTTGAAATCTCCGGTCAGCTTCTTATTTTTGCAATATTAGGTCTTACTATGACTCTTCCGGGTATTGCCGGTATTATACTTGCTATCGGTATGAGTGTAGATTCTAACATAATTATTTCAGAGACTATCAAAGATGAGCTCAGAAATAATAAAACAATCAAAGGTGCTGTTGCAGCGGGCTTTTCAAGAGCATTTTCCGCTGTTCTTGACTGTAATGTCACAACGGGCATCGTAGCAGTTTTGCTTTTGATTTTCGGAACAGGATCCATGCTTTCTTTCGGATATACTCTTCTTATAGGTATTGTCATGAACTTCTGTCTCGGAATAATTTCCACAAAGCTTATGCTGACATCGCTCAGCTTCTTTGACGGTCTGTCAAAGCCCTGGCTTTACGGTATCAAAAAACTGAAAGGCGGTGCTGCATCCAATGATTAAGTTTTATAAAAACAGAAAATGGTTTTATATTATTTCCATCTGCCTTATACTTATAGGTGTCGTATCTCTGTTTATCAGAGGAGTTGAGCTTGATATCCAGTTCAGCGGCGGTACTAAATTGTCTTATAGCTATACAGGAGACATTTCCATCACAGATATCGAGTCTACTGTCGGCAATATTCTCGACAAAAAAGTAAGTGCTCAAACACAAACCGCAGTCAGTGATGACAGTGACAGAAAAATCGTTGTTATAAGTGTTGGCGGCACCTCAAGTGTTACTACTGAGCAGCTTGACGAAATCACAAACAAAATTTCTTCAGACTATGCAGATAATTCCGTTGAACTGTACGAGACTCAAAGTGTTGAGCCGTATATAGGCAAAAGATTTTTTACCAACGGTATAAAAGCTATGCTGATCGCTATGATTCTGATAGTGATTTATGTAACACTGAGATTTAAGATCATCTCAGGTTTCTCTGCAGCCCTTACTGCTCTCTTAGCTTTATTCCATGATTTACTTTTTGTGTTCTTTACTTTTGTAGTTTTCGGTATTCCGATAAACGACGGTTTTGTAGCTGTAATTCTTACCATTCTTGGTTACTCTGTTAATGATACTATCGTTATCTATGATAAAATCAGATATAACAAGAGAATGTTTGCCGGAAAGTTATCAATAGAAGAAATAGCAGATAAAAGTATTAATCAGTGCCTGACACGTACAATTAATACATCTCTTATGTCAGGATTGGCTATAGCGCTCGTATTTATTTTCTCTCTCATAAGCGGACTTACTTCAGTTTCCAACTTTGCTTTGCCTCTTATGGTAGGTATAATTTCCGGATGCTATTCCTCTATTACACTCCCCGGAACACTTTGGGTATCGTGGCAAAAATTTAAAAGTAGAAAAAAAGCTGCAGCTAAATAAAATTTAAAAACAGCGTATCAATACGCTGTTTTTTTTATTTCATATAAAATAAACCGCCCTGTTACCAGGACGGTTTTTATTATTTATTTTCAGCAGACTTTTGAGTTTCGGATGCTGTGCGAATATTAACGCTGACAACATTCACATTGACAGCAGAAACATTAAAATCAGTCATATCCGAAATGGCACGAATTACCTGATTTTGTACGTTCAACGCAACATCCTGTATTTTATAATTATATTTTACAATCATATTGACAGTGACAGTGACATCACCATTATCCGCAACATCAACAACAACACCCTTGCCTGCATTTTTCTTGGAAATCAGATCCTTAAAATTAGAAGACAGCAAGGTGCTCAGAGCATAAACCCCGTCAACTTCAGAGGCCGCAACCGCCGCAATTGTAGATATAACATCGTTTGAAATTTTAATATTGGAAATATCGTTTGCTGACATATATTTATATCTCCTTTGTATAATTATTTTTTGCCCAACATTCACTTATATGACATTACACTGTTATTATATCATATATTTGCAAAAAATAAATACTTTTTTGTTTTAAATTTCAATTATTTGGATTTTTGATGCTGGCATATCAGTATGACTTGCAACAAGTTCGTTGATTTGCGCCGCCTGTTCTTGTGTAAGGCCGTCGCTTGTGACAACAACATTTACAACGTCAGAGCTTATAAATACAACGCAGTCATCAAAACCTTTGGCTTTTATAAGATTTTCAAGAGTGCCCTCAAGCTCGGTATCTTCAGCAATAGCAACGATTTCAGCATTTGCCTTTTCTATCGATTCTGCGCTCGATGCTTCGTTATCAATTACAGCCTGCAGCAATTCAAGAGCTTCATCCTTAGACTGTTTTCTTGTAAGTCTTGATCCTGTAAAATACTCCTCAACAGTTGTACCGGTAGAAGAAACATACTGTGCTTCTCCCAAAGTCTTTTTATCGTCTTCCTCACCGCTAGTATCGCTGTCAGTCTGCTCAGTCTCAGTCTGTTGGGTATCTGTAGATGTCTCAGTTATGTTTTCACTGTACTCTCCGCCTTGCAGGAATTTCCAGTTCAAATATACCGCAACACATACAATCAAAGAGAGTGTCAGCATTACAATTTGTTTTTTATTGATTTTCATAGCTATCTCCTTTTATATTTAATTTGCTTTTGCAATTACGCACACTTTGTTTGAACCAATATTTAAAACAGTACATACGGCATCTATCACTGCTGCCTTTACAGACGGATCATCACCGCCTTTGCACACAACGGTAACCCCGCCTATCTGAGGCAGTATCTGCTTTGTCACAAGAGCATACTCGTTACCGCTGCTGTCCTTCATTGTAAGTACGCTGTCCTCAGTTTCGGTCTTTGATGTATCGCTGCTGCTGTCAGATGATTTTTTATTTTCTTTCACATATACCGACTCGGTGGTGGATACTATATTTATCACCACGCTGCTTTCTCCTCCGCCCTTCTTTTCCGATACCATTTCACTGATACGTTTTTCCAGACTTTCAATATACTCTGTCTCATTAAATGCTGAATCCGAAGAACTTTGGGCAGACTTTCCGCTAAACATAAAATTTGCGGCTATTAATATCATTCCTGCTATTGCTATGACCGCAATCGCCGAT
>CALXGU010000058.1 GCA_944387905.1 uncultured Clostridia bacterium | reverse complement strand
TTTCCCGTAAAAATATACGCAGCCGTCCGAAGCGGAAAAAATCAGAAGGTCGCCTTTTATTATCAGCGGACTTTCGACCGTCATTTTGAAGCATCTGTTATACGGTGTCGTAAACAGCCCCGCGCCGCCTGTTTCAAACCTGAACAGTATCTCCAGCGTTTGCGGATCGAGCGCAAGCACTCCGCTGTCGCCCGTGCCCATATACAGTATTCCGTCATCAATGACCGGCACCGAGGCGGAATCCATACTGCACGCTGTTTTCCGCTGTGCAATAAGCGCTCCGCTTGCGGCGTCAAGCACAAACACGCCGTTGCAGCCGCCGGAGTATATACGCCCGCCGTGCAAAAGCGGGCTGGCTGTCCTGAACCATACAGGGCAGGGAAAATCCGGCTGTGAGTCCCATACCTGGCTCCAGGCAACTTCGCCGTCGGCCGCGTTTACAGCATACATACAATTCCAGTGCGCGTTGACTATAAGTCTGTCGTTTTCAAAGTCGTATACTTGCCGCGCCGGCGAGTTTTCGCACCTGACATCACGGCACTGCCACAGCAGTCTGCCGGTCAGGCAGTCGAATGCCTGGATCTTTTCGGGGCAGCCGCCGAATACCCGCCCGTTTGCAGCAACGATATTCATGCGTGTGTCTCCGATTTTTTTCTGACGCGTCTGAGTTTTCCAGATCAGGTCTCCGGTCTTCGGGTCGATACAGTATAAAACGCCTGCGCTGTCCTGGACAAAAAACCTGCCGCTATACATCGTCCCTGCGCCCTTGAATCCGTTTTGGGTACAGAGCGACCATTTGATCCGTCCGCTGCCGTCCAGGCAGAATACGCCGCAGCTTTTGGGGAAGCCGTCGTCGTTTGTACATATGATGATATCGCTGCCGCATGCTGTCGGGTCACAGAACTGCACATGCCCGGGCAGCACCGTCTTCCACTCGGACGGATCGGGCGGATATGTAAGGCAGGTGTAAAGTACGTCTGTAGAGACTGTCTGTCCGCAGACGTTTACTTTGCGTACCGCGCCCGGCGACGAATCGATACCGCCGCAGTCGGGCTGGGACGAGCAGATGCTCAGTATGCCGGAACAGTCGCAGGCGCTCAGAATGTGATAATGTCCGAACAGCCATGCGCTAAGCCCCGCCTTGGGCAGATCGTACGTCTTTTCACCGACGGTAGGCCTGAACCCCGGCAGATCGTCGCAGTGGCTGTGGCTGAGAATTATTATTCTTTTGCCCGGTTCCAAATACTTAAGGTCTGCCTCGAGCCATTCCCAGAAATCCGTTTCGCTGTAGCCTGACGGATAGTCGCCCTTTTTGATCGGTCCGGCTATAAAGCGTATATTTCCGCAGTCAAATGAATACCACAGCGGGCCGTACAGCCGCTCATACCTGTATTCGCCGTACGGTCCGTCCAGAAAATCGTGATTCCCGATCGTATACCGTACAGGACAGCCGACGGTACTGTTGTTCATAAGCCTGAAGTGCCGCTCCACCCCGTCGCCGCGGCACAGATCGCCCGTATTCACCAGAAACGCAGGCTTATTTTCCTTTGCCGCCTTCTGGAGTATCGGTATAAACCTGCATTCGCTGTTTTCTATTTCTGTATCGGAAATGTGCAAAAAGCAAAAGTTTTCAGATTCCGTTTGGGCGGGGTCAACGCAGAAATTGTAGTCGCCCGTATGATTTTCGGTAAGGATATACCAGTCGTCGTGCCGGTTTGTAAGAAGCATCACAAATACGGCTGCCGATCTGTCCCATAACGGCATGCAAAAATATCCGCGGTCGTCGGTAATGCATATATGCCTGCCGTCGCTGACCCGTACCGAGCAGACTGCAGCCCCGTCTGAGTTCCTGACCACTTGTCCTTTTATAAGCATACTTGTTCTCCCTTTAGTATTACTAAACCAGCTGCTGAGCTGTATAATTTATTAGGCAAAGAGACGTGAATAGTCTATTTCTTCCTGTGTTAGCTCTTTTTTTGAAAAAATGCCGCAAAAATATTGGGCGTAACGTATTTGAGGTATAGATCAATGGTCCTGACTCAAAATACGTTTTGTTTCATGTTAAGCATTTTATATTTTGCGCCCGCCATTGTATTGTACGGGAGCTGCTCCCAACGGCTGTTGCCTATTATTTTGAGTATAGCGTCAAGATTTTCTTTCGTGTCGGTTATGCCGGGAATCAGCGGTGTGCGGATAAGATAAGGCTTGCCGCTTCTTTTGAGTATTTCAAAATTACTTAGGATTTTATCATTTGTGACGCCGGTATATTTTTTATGAAGGCTGCTGTCGGCAATTTTTATATCCATGATTATAAAATCAAGTGCGTTTATAACATTTTTAAAAGTGATTTCATCTGTATAGCCGCTTGTTTCTATGCAAAGATCAAAGCCGCTGAGTTTTTGCAGAGCTTAAGTAAAAAATCCGGCTGCATGAGCGGTTCGCCTGCAAGTCTGCCGTCAGGTGAGGCACCTATTTCGTTTGCGTGCCATAAATAGTACATAGCGCTGCCCGTGCCCGCCCTGAAAACGCCTTTGCGCTCATTTTTTCTGTCTTTCAATGCAAAGGCAAAGCTGTCAAGCAGATCGACTGCGATGCTGTCGACATAATCATCGTTGTTGCCCAGCTTGGGGCTTTCATAGCGCAGTTTATGCAAAAGGGCGCTGCAGTTTATGATATTATCAATAGCGCGTCTGCCGTATTTGTCGGCGGTTTTGCGTTTTTCCAGTAGTCCGATCCCGATGGTTTTGTAATAATCGGGAGACAGATTTGACATAAATCCGGATTCGTGAATATGTGGGATCTATTTATCTTTTCCCACTCGGAATCGGTAAAAATAGGCGGCAGGTTTGCGACCGTACGCATAAAGCAAATCTGCTCAGACGGCAATATGACTGGCTGCTCCTCTTTGCAGAGCCTTTCAAAACGGTCCGCCATTCGCTCTACCGGCGACAGCCCTTTTTCGCAGTAGTAATGCGCTAAATCCCAATTCACGGTATGGCGAAACTTTAGGTGTTTTTTTCAACGATATATTCAAGCAGCTGGTTCATCGATTTTACCTTCATAAACATAATATGGAAAGAATATTTGCTTATTTCTTTCTGAATAAATATATATCAACTTCATATAAATGTCAATACACTGCTTCCGCCGGCGATTTTCTGAGTATGGACGACATAGCTTGACAGCGGTATTATGTTATTATATAATAGTGCTGCTGTTTTTTTCGGCGTTTATGGGGTATATGCAATGGAATTTAAGGCGTATTATAAAACAGAGGATAACAGCAAATTGCATGAGGCGCAATTCAAAAAGATCAAATACGGCAATGCTGTTGTTGTCGCTTTGGATATAACGACCGGCATGCCGCTGGATTCTGACTGCGGCGCTGTTATTGATATCGATTTTGACGAGCGGGTCGTCGAATATAGTGCCAATTACCTCTCGGGAGAATATTGGTGTAAAATCTTTTTTGGCAGAGAACTAAAAGATTTGCCGTATAACACCCAGCTCATGACATATAAAAAGCCAAGCGGAGATTTCGGAATAATACTGCCTATCGTATCCGACAAATATAAATGCGTACTTCGCGGTGCTGAAAATTCTGTTGAAGCGGTACTGTTTTCATGGGCAAAGGGTTTGACCGAATGTCACGCGCCGGCATTTGTGTATTCTGAAGGCAAAAATCCTTTCGGCATGATAAAGGAATGTACTTATGCGGCGATGGAATATATGGGGACAAATTATAAAACCATAGAAGAAAAAAGCTATCCTGAGATTTTCGAGTATTTGGGCTGGTGCAGCTGGGATGCGATGCAGATACGCGTGGACGCTGAGGGAATAACTGATAAATGCCGTGAGTTCAGAGAAAAAGATATCCCCGTAAAATGGGTGCTTTTCGACGATATGTGGGGAGAGGTTCATGATTTTTACGGCGCGCAGTACAGCAATTTTCAAGAGATGATGTCCATGATGAAGAAAAGCAGATTGTATTCCTTTCACGCAGACCCCAAGCGGTTTCCATCAGGCCTTGGTCAATTTATAAAACAAGTCAATCAGATGGGCTGCCGTGTAGGAATTTGGCATCCTACTACCGGATATTGGTTTGGAATAGATCCCCAAGGCCCTGTTTACAAAAAGCTGAAAGAAAGCCTTTACACAACCCCGCGCGGGTCTGTGATACACGGATATACTAAGCAAGACGCATATGCGTTTTATGATTCTTTCCATTCTTATCTGAAGGACTGCGGCGCAGACTTTGTAAAGATCGACAATCAAAGCATGATAAACAGATTTTATCGCTATACATTGCCTGTCGGCACCGTTGCGCGCAATATCCATGAGGCGATGGAGGAATCGGTCGGTAAATATTTCGCCAATAATCTTATAAACTGCATGGGAATGGCAGCGGAGGATATATGGAACAGGCCGCAAAGCGCCGTATCGCGCTGCAGCGGTGATTTTATGCCGGAAAACAACAGCTGGTTTGTCGGGCACATTTTGCAGTGCGCATACAATTCGTTTATGCTCAGTCCCTTATATTACTGTGATTATGATATGTGGTGGACAGACGATGAACAGGCGCTCAAAAACTGCGTTTTGCACGCTGTGAGCGGAGGACCGGTGTACATAAGCGATAAGATAGGCAGAAGCAGACCCGACGTATTATATCCGCTGTGTCTTGACGACGGAAGAATATTGAGATGTGACCGGCCAGGAATGCCCGCGGCAGACTGCCTTACAAACAATCCGGCAGATCAGGGCAGAGCGCTTGTTATCCAAAATGTCTGCAGAGGTACGGGGGTAATGGCTCTGTTTAACCTGTCTGTAGATAATTACTGTGTGTCTTCAAAAATTTCTCCGTGCCAGATCGACGGACTATCAGGTGAAAAGTTTTTATTCTTTGAATTTTTCTCAAAGGATTATTTTATCTTAGGCTATAATGAATGGAAAGATGTAACCGTAAACAGCTCAAATGATATAAAGCTTTACAATATAGTTGCATTAAATGATGATTTTACTCCCATAGGAATAAGCGAAAAGATGCTCGCTGCCCGGACATTTGGAATTTCGGATGACGGTGAAATCGAGTTTTATACAAGCGGAACATTTATATTTTATAAAAACGACACGGTTTGCAGATACTCGGTTGACAAGGATGAAAAGTACCTTGTACGCGATTTTATGCAAACTGAAATTTGATAATAAAATCCGGTTGATCAAAAGCATAAGCTGTATTTCTATATACGTTTTAAAGTCAAGTTATGTGTTGACTGCAATTATTTTACTGAAAGTAAAAGCGCCGCAGATAAGCGGCGCTTATTTTTTGTTTGGCAGATAATCATCATTCAAGACCCAGCTGCTGAGCTGTATAACTTACTCCGTAAAATTCAGTATAAAAATCTATCGCTTTTTGGGTTATCTCCTCTTTTGAGAAAAGGTCGGGGTAAATATTATGCGCATACCAGTAAAGACCAAGCACAAGCGATACGGACGGTTCATCCCACGGCTCTATCAGTGACGGCGCGCACAGCGCGCCCTGTACATTGTCCGACGCTCTTGCTATGACAAATTCTCCGTTTTCCGCAACACTGCAGTTGATATATGTCATGAACTCTGTCAGCAACTCGTCATTATTGAAAACAGAAACTGTTTTTTGCGGTTCAGTCATGGTCAGGACCTTAAACCTTGTAAGCGCACTGTCGTAATAGTTGCACAGATTTTGCGCGGCTTGCTGAGTATTGGACAGACTTCCTATAAGCTCGACTGAGCTTTTTATCTGCTCCACACCGTTGAATCTCACTACGGCGACAGTGAGCCCCGCGTTTTCCAGCTCACTTAGATATTGTACATATTCATCTGTCAGTATCACAAGCCCGGGATTTTGGGCTGTTATACTGTCGGTAACAACAGACCCATCGTCTGTTATTACAGGCAGCTGGCCAAGCTCGGGACACGAGTCTGAAACCAGCCTGCTGTCAGCTGATTCGGCGTCTATTCCCGTTATCCTGCCCTTGGCTCCGAGCGCTATCAGAAGACATGTCGATTCGTATCCGACAGAAACGATATCCCCGTTTTCGGCAGAAGTAGTAACAGTTCTTCCGTCAGAGTCAGTAACCGTGACTTCTGCGGGCTCAGGCGGCACATATTCCTGCTGATCATCAGGCTGAGGCGTGTCTGTGCCGATATCAGAGCTGCAGCCGCTTATCATCAAAATTAAAACAAGAAAAAAAATCAATAGCTTTTTCATTGCGTAAAACAAAAACTCTCCTTATTTACTATTTTAAGATTACAATATGCAGTTTTGATTGTCAACAATTAAATCAAGCATTTTTTACCGTTTTTTTGTTAACATGTAATCAATATCCATAATATTATAAAATTGAGTATAAATCAGCCTAAATATGGATATAATTAATTTCGGAACAGTAACAATTTTAAAAAAACACTTGATTTTTTAAAAGTTATCTGTTAGAATGTGTAACAGTTTTGTAATCGATTTGTAATTTTTCGGCCTTTACAAAACAATAAAGGAGTTTTTTATGGACATTAAATCGCAGATAAAAAAAGCGACAGGGGTATGCAAATCAACCGCTAAGAGAATGTTTGACAGAGCCTTGGATATATTCAGCAAAACTACCGACAGAGCAAAATCAGTCAAAAACACAAAGGCCGTATCGTTTATGAAACGTCACAAGATAATGCTAACCGCAGTGTCGGCAACGACAGCGGCGGTAATGCTGATGTCAGTGGTTTTGATAAAGCAGAATGCTGTTACCGTATATATAGACGGGCAGGAATATGCGGCTTTTACGACTCTTGCAGACGACAGCGAAAAATGGCTGGAACTTGCCGGGGTAGAGATATATGACGGAGATGTGGTTGCAGTTGACGGCACATCGGTGTATATCGACCGTGCTTTTTACGTCACCGTCAAGGCGGACGGAGGCCAGACAGTGCTCAGAACCGTTGAGGCAACGGTAAGTGATGTGCTGGCGCAGGCAGAGATAGAATATAATGACGGGGATATTATAAATATCCCGCTTGATGAGACGGTCAGCGGCGAATCGGTTATCGAACTCAACCGAGTGTCATCGTCTACGGTCACAGAGACAGAGACCGTGGAATATGAAACGGAGAAAGTAAACACAGATGAGCTGTACATCGGTCAGACAAAAGTCAAGACAGCCGGACAGAACGGAAAAATAGAATATACTTATGCCGTGACGTACGTAGACGGTGTCGAGACGGAAAGACAGCTTGTCGGAAAGGAGACTGTCAAAGAGACGGTAAACAAAGTTGTGCTTGTAGGTACAAAGAAAAAGCCGACAGTCGTCACCTCTTCTACGCCTACCAGCTACAAGGCGGTATATACGATGACCGCCACAGCCTATACCTACGGCAATGACGGCGGGAATATGACGGCGACCGGTATACGCCCGTACCGCGGGATCGTAGCGGTTGATCCTAATGTGATACCCCTCGGTACAAAGCTGTATATCGAGACATCAGACGGCTCGTATGTATACGGCACAGCAGTTGCCGCAGACACCGGCGGTGCAATCAAGGGAAATAAAATAGATGTTTTTCTCGAAACCTACGGTGAGTGCAGAAACTTCGGCAGAAGAACTGTAAATGTGTATGTTCTTGAGTGATGAATATAAGCGTCAGGCAAAAGCCTGACGCTTTTTAATGCTTTTAATGCCCACGGACAAGCCCCTGATGTTTAACATTAAGATTTTTTGCCGCAGGGGGTTTATTTTTGAACTTATTTTTGTTATAATAGTCAGGATATACATAAAAAGAAAGAATGATGATGTGAATTACATAATTTTGGACATGGAGTGGAACCAGCCCTCCGGCAGAGAATGTCTGACCATCAACGGTGTACGCCTTACCGGTGAAATAATACAAATAGGAGCGGTAAAGCTGGACGAGGATTTTGTGGCTGGTGATGTGTTTATGTCTGATGTGAAGCCTGTATTTTACAGGAAAATGAACAGTATGGTCAAAAAAATCACAGGTATTACTGAGAGCGACCTTTCGCAGTGCCTGGGATTTGAGCAGGTTATGAATAAATTTTTTGAGTTCTGCGGCAAAGAATTCAGTATCATTACCTGGGGCTGCGACGATATACCCATGCTGATAGAAAATATGACAGTTCACGGTATGGATTTTTCCGGGCTGCCTCAGAGTTATGACCTGCAGCTTATTTTTAACCGCCAGATAACCCGCGGCGTTCGTCAGTGGTCTCTCTCTTCCGCAATGGAAATGCTGAATATAGAGCAGAAATATACTCTCCATAATGCGCTGTATGATGCGGTAAATACCGCAAAGATAGCAATGAGACTGGATCTGAGTCAAGGTATGGAAAATTATGAGAACATAATGAGTCTTGTCAGATTAAGAGGGCAAAAGGAAACGGCAGGCGGATTTGAGAATATGCGCTGCGCGCTCAGGGATAAGACAATGTGCAGACAGGTTTGTCCCATATGCGGCAGCAGACTACGAAAGGGCGAATGGATAGAGAGCAGAGGCAAGCGCATATCTCTGGCTCAGTGTGCCGAACACGGTACTTTGAAGTTTGTCGTAACGGCATTTAAGGACGGCGATAAATTTGCGGCGTGCAGACGCGTACTGCCCGCGAGCGAGGAAATGATAGCGCAATACAGCGAAAAACTCGCGGCGGCAAGATGATCACGCGTGAAATGTCGGCTTTGATTATCGGCTTGAAAGGATCTGATTCAGCTTTCGGATCAAACTCCGGAAGCTGTTTTTTTGTGTATATAAATCCATGCGGATACAAGATATAGAGAGCTTTTTTGCGAGTTGAAAAAAAACAAAAAATAGTGCGGAAAAGATAGCAAAAAGGTGTTGACAAAGGAGAAAGGGTGTGATATTATAGACAGGCACCCCAAAAGGGGTGGGGCGCCGAAAAGGAAGCTGGCGCGAATGAACATTGAAAATTAAACAGCATCAAAA
>CALXGU010000057.1 GCA_944387905.1 uncultured Clostridia bacterium | reverse complement strand
CAAAAAATCTGACAGCTCGCTCATATCGGATAAAAAAGGCGCGCAGTGCGCGCCTTTTATTTATTTTCCGAGTCGACGCTGTATAAATTTCACGATCTCTACCAGCGGGATTATTAAAAACGCAAGTCCCAGCGCCGTAAAATACTCAAACGCGGAAATGGGTGTAAAATTGAACAGTTCTACAAGAAACGGGATATATATCACTGCCGTCGTAAGCAGCAAAGCCGCTGCTGCCGCGCCCCACAGCCATATATTCTGCCTTTTTATTGTAAATATCGACTGACGCCTTGAGCGCATATTAAACGACTGGAATATCTCCGCCATCGACAGCGTTAAAAACGCCATTGTGATTCCGTCATAGCTGCGCGCTATCTCCCATACGCCGGACTCGATATAATGGCCTATAAAATATGCCGCAAGCGTTAAAATTGCCACAAGCAATCCCTGATATATGACATCAGCCCCGACTCCGCCTGCGAATATTCCGTCTTTTGAATCGCGCGGAGGCCGCTTCATAGCGTCTTTCTCGCCCTCCTCCATGCCAAGCGCGAGCGCCGGCAGACTGTCCGTGATCAGATTTATCCAGAGTATATGCACCGGCTCAAGAAGCACGACTCCCAGCATGGTAGCGGTAAATATGCCTATTACTTCGCTCAGGTTTGACGACAGCAGAAACTGTATCGATTTTCTGATATTGTCATAAATCCGTCTGCCTTCACCTACTGCGGAGACGATAGTGGCAAAGTTATCGTCCGCCAGTATCATATCAGCTACGTTTTTGGTGACGTCCGTACCGGTTATGCCCATTCCTATACCGATATCCGCGGTTTTTATGGACGGCGCGTCATTGACGCCGTCGCCTGTCATAGCGGTTACCTTGCCCTTTCTCTGCCATGCGGATACTATACGCACTTTATGTTCCGGCTGAACACGCGCATAGACGCGGTATTTTTCTATATTCCGATCCAGCTCGTCGTCGCTCATGCTGTCAAGCGCCTGACCCATCACTGCCTGAGACGGATCTGTGATAAGTCCCAGATCCTTGGCTATCGCGACAGCGGTATCGATATGGTCTCCGGTTATCATGACAGCCGTTATCCCCGCGTCACGGCATTTATCCACCGCGGCCTTGACCTCCGGCCGCACAGGATCTATCATTCCGTAAAGTCCGATAAACACAAGCTGGTTTTCAAGCGTCTCGGGCGTCATATCCGGCAAAGATCCGCTGTGTTCACGATACGCCGCTGCCAGTACCCTCAGCGCGCTGTCCGCCATCTGTTTGTTCTGAGCCATTATAAGCTCTCGTTTCTCATCTGTGAGCTGCTCTGTACCCGTGCCCGTCACGATATGCGTACAGCGCGCAAGGATCTCATCAGGCGCGCCCTTTGTATACTGCATATATATATTTTCGCACTCATGCACAGTCGTCATCATTTTGCGCATCGAATCAAACGGCGCCTCGCCCACGCGCGCAGTTTTCTGCTTTAGCTCGTTTTTATTAAAACCGATTTTCGCCGCATAGTTGACAAGCGCGCACTCGGTGGGCTCGCCGACTGCCTCGCCCTTTTCTTCGTCAAACTCGGCGTCGGTACAAAGAGACATCGCGGTCGCCAGCAGCTTTTCATCGTCTCCCCACGTCTTTACTACCGTCATTTTATTCTGAGTCAGCGTTCCTGTCTTATCCGAGCAGATCACCTGCGCGCAGCCCAGAGTCTCTACCGCCGTAAGCTTACGTATCACGGCATTTTGCTTTGACATTTTCGTAACACCGATAGACAGCACTATTGTAACTACCGCCGCAAGACCCTCAGGTATTGCCGCCACCGCCAGGCTTATCGCCAGCATAAACGATTCCAGAACACTGTCAGTTGTTATATCGCCGGTCTTTAAAAGGCTTACCGCAAATATAACAACACATATCACCAAAACGAGCAGCGTAAGTATTTTAGACAGACCTGAAAGCTTTTTCTGCAGCGGGGTCGCGTTGTCCTGCGCCTTTGAAAGCGCGTCGGCGATTTTCCCCATCTCGGTTGACATTCCGGTATCGCATACCACCGCTTTCCCGCGGCCGTACACAACGGTCGATCCCATATACACCATATTCTTGCGGTCGCCCAAGGCTATTTTTGCCTGACTGTCGCCTATGACATCACTTGTCTTTACAACCGGCACCGATTCTCCGGTCAGCGCCGATTCCTCTACTTTCATAGACGCGCATTCTATTATTCTGCTGTCGGCAGGCACAGCGTCTCCCGCCTCGAGCAGTATTATATCTCCCGGCACAAGATCTTCGCTCTTTATCGACTGCAGCTTTGAATCACGTATCACCTTGGAGTGCGCGGCAGTCATCGTCTTGAGCGCCGCGATAGCCTCCTCCGCCTTGCTCTCCTGCACCACGCCCAAAACTGAGTTCAATACCACGACAAAAAGTATGATAAACACATCCGCCAGCGACTCGCCGCTGTAAACCGCTGTCACCCCGGACAATGCCGCCGCTATCAGCAGAACTATTATCATCGGATCCGCAAGCTGCATGAAAAATCTCTTGATTATGCCCGGTCCCTTTTTCTCGGTCAATAGATTTTTACCGTATTTTTCCGCTCTTGACCTTGCCGACGCCTCCGACAGTCCGTCCTTTGACGTCGCAAGTTCCTTCATTACTTGACTGCCCTCTTTTAAATGGTAGTTCATACAAAACTTCTCCTCTTTGTTTTAAAACAAAAACCCATGTACAGTATTTGCCGATTTTCAGTCAATTATGACCGATCCCACAAATTCCGTACATGAGTCTGGTTATTTAAGACAATACCAGGCAGTATTGCGCCATGATGTTGACATTGCCACACTTTCGTGCAAACTACTCCCTCAACGGTTTTTATTTATTTAATATTAACCCAAACAATCATTTTTGTCAATGTTAAATAATAAATTCTATTGAAATATGCTGTATCATCTGTTATACTTTTTTTGAAATACGGCAAATGCCGTCATAAAAGGAGATATGTTTATGAAGATTGCGGTTACAAACGGCGTTCCGGTAGGAGAAACTGAGCAGTTTCAATATTTAAAGGACTGCGGTTTTGACGGTACGGATTTATCTTTGGGAAGGTACTTTGAAAGATCCGGCATGTTCGGTGATATCGATAATGTGACAGATCAGCAGATAAAAGAACATTTTACGATGCTCAAAAAGCATGCGGATGCTGCGGGTTTTGAAGTATGCCAGACCCATTCCGCCTTTTCCGGCCATCCCGGAGGCTACGATTTTGATTATGACGAGATCGTAAAACGTCAGGTCGCATCCATCAAAGCCACGCATTATCTGGGCTGCAAATACTGCGTAGTCCATCCCATAATAATGCCGGGCAGAAGGTACGATCTTCTCAAGCAGGAAGCGTTTGACAAGTCTGTCGAGTTTTATAAAAGACTTATTCCGGCTCTTGAAGAATACGATGTCTACTGCTGTATCGAAAACATGTGGGTAGGCGATCCGGTTTACGGACATATTTGCTCAACAATACTTTCACACGCTCAGGAAATGGTGGATATGTGCAATGTGCTTGGCGACAGGTTCAGGATCTGCGTAGATGTAGGCCACGGTCCGCTGACACAGGACGACGCCGCCGAGATGATACGCATAAGCGGTGACAAGCTCGCGGTATTGCATACTCATGACAATGACGGTATGTGCGATCTGCATACTTTCCCGTATTCCGCCCACGGCGCTCCGTGCCGTTTAAAGCCGATGCGCATCAACTGGGAAGAATTTATGGCCGCTCTTGACGAGGTAAATTACAGAGGCGTTTTAAGCTTTGAAATAACTCCTCCCGGTCCGGAGCCGGTTCTGACCGCCGGTTACAAATATCTGGCAGAGATAGGCAGATATCTTGTATCCCTGCGTAAAATCCAATACTGACACAATCAAAAAACCCGCACACCGTGCGGGTTTTTTTATGCTCTCAATATATCGCCGGGCGAAATTTCAAACGGCATTTCTATAAAAAACTTCATAAACGGATGCGGACAGTCTGATATCGGCTGCATATCCTGATCAAACATTTTTTCCGCCTTGAACGACCTGCCTGTACTGCCCGGAGACAGGATCTGGGCGGTCCGGCCTGCGCTGAGCTTGTTTTTTTGTATAAAGCAGGCAAGCCCTGTACTGCTGTCATAGCCGATACAGTCTCCTATATACGAAACAGGCTTGATATATCCGCTGCTTGAAGCGATTTTTGCGTCATCCATCGGCCTGTCAAAGAAAAATCCGGTGTCATATTCTCTGTGCGAAACGCTTTCAAGCTCACTGAGCCATGCCGGATCAAATCTGTAATTTTCCCCGTCGCGCAGGTACGCGTCCATAGCCATACGGTAGGTATTGGCTGTGACCGCCGCATAGTATACGCTTTTCATGCGCCCCTCAATTTTAAAGCTTTTTATTCCGCTCTGCATAAGTTCCGGCATATGCTCTATCATACACAGGTCCTTGGATCCGAACAAAAACGTACCTTTACTGTCCTGCTCCGCCGTAAGCGGTGCATCCGGACGTGACGGCTCGGTTATCTCATATACCCAGCGGCAGGGCTGCGCACAGGCTCCGCGGTTCGCGTCGCGGTTTGTCAGATAGTTGGAAATAAGGCATCTTCCGCTGTACGATACGCACATTGCACCGTGTATAAATACTTCCAGCTCCAGCTCCCGCGAAGTATCGCGACGGATCTTCTTTATCTCATCCATTGTCAGCTCTCGGCTCAAAACAACTCTCGCAGCACCCAGCTTTCGGTACATATCCGCAGTCTGCGCCGAGACGACAGACGCCTGAGTCGAAATGTGTATTTCCATTTCCGGCAGTATTTCCTTTACCTTGGACATGACTCCCAGGTCCGCCACTATAAACGCGTCAAACGGTATGCTCATAAGCTCTTCAAGATACGCTTCCAGCTGTTCATACTCGTACGGATGTGGCATCGTATTCAGCGCAAGATATACTTTTTTGCCGCGCGAACGGCAGTATTCCGCAGCCGCGGCAAGCCCGTCCGTATCAAAACAGTCCGCGCCCGCACGCATCCCGAACATTCTTCCGGCAAGATATACCGCGTCGGCTCCGAACCGCACCGCGGCACGCAGTTTTTCAAAATTCCCGGCAGGGGAGAGCAGTTCATGATTCACGGCTTTGTGTCTCCTGCAGTATGTCTGTGAGCGCGTGAGCCAGCTGATCGGGACAGGATGTGTCCTTATATCCGCAGGTGATGCCCTCCAGCCTGTCTATTGCGTCCGTTGCCTTCATGCCCTTGACAAGCGCGCAGATGCCGCTTGTATTGCCGTTGCATCCGCCCTCGAACCTGCAGCTTTTTATTATCCCGTCCTCTACCTCAAGCGTTATTTTTTTGGAACATACACCATGCGGTATATATGTGTATTTCATATCCTCAATCCTTTATTACTTGTGAGATTTTATAATAATCGTTTGTAAGCACCGTGTCTATACCCATATCAAGATATTGTTTTGCTTCTGCCTGATCATCAGCGTAAAACAGGTTGCACAAAAGCCCGTGATCATGGGCTTTTTCTATCATCTGCCGGTTTACGCACGGCTTGAAAAACTGTACTTTCTGACAACCGTTGTCCAGAGCGCGCTCTACGATATCCCACGGTCTGTCACCCGCTCCCTGGCATAGGCAAATATCAGGCGCCGCGCTTTTGAGCATTTTAAGCACCCTGTCATTGCCGCACATGACATACACATGCCGGCGGCAGTCGTATTTATCTATCAAGGATAATATTTTTCTTATGAGCTGCGAATCGTAACCGCTGTCGTTTTGTTCGGTTTTCACGTGTATGTTCATGATAGTATGGCATGCAAATTTTTTTAGCACTTCCTCGAATCCTGCGATTTTCAGGCCGGCATACCGTTGCTGAATTTAGTGCCGAAATCCAGTTTTAAAAGCTGTTCATATGTGCAGTCATACACAAATCCGCTGCCGTCCGATGTTCGCGACAGATCTCTGTCATGCGTTAAGACTAACTCACCGTCTTTTGTATACCATAAATCAAGCTCTATTTCATCGGCGCCCAGCGCCACAGCCGCTCCGAAAGCCGGCAGGCTGTTCTCAGGAGCCGCGGCACAGAAACCTCTGTGCGCACAGACGCGCGGATACGGCATTATCTTATCATATCTCACTATCGCGCTGCCCGCAGGACGGTATTTCCACGGCCGCCTGCCTTTTTCAACATACTCAAAGTGCGCGCTGTCCGGATTGCTGAAACCTGCGGGCTTTGAATATTTCTTTTTGGGATCAAATTCCACGCATTCCATGCCCACACGGCTTTTCATGTTTAACAGTACCGTACCGTCGGGCGCGACTGCCATGCTCGCCCCGCCCGTCTTCTGCTCCTCTCCCATGCTGACAGAGGCACGCAGTATATATGAATTTGTATTATACGCGCAAAACTTGGTCATCATCTCAAGCGCATCATGCGTATCGGTGCGCTGATGTGAACAGCCGATAATTATATCCGGTCTGAACCGCGCTATATTGGAAAAATTCTCATAAAAATAAAAATCATAGCATGTAAGAAAGCCAAAGCGCAGACCCTCCAGCTCAACGATATACGGCGTTGAGAATTCAAAGGAATACTCACTGTCAAGCTTTCTGTCAATGACCTCCGAATCGGTGAGATGCTGTTTATGATATTTTCCCGCAATACTGCCTTGTCTGTCGAAAACAACGGTCGTATTTTTATTGTCGTCAAGTATGCTCAAAAACACGATCGCTCTGCACCGTTTTGCCGTCTCTATTGATTTCATCAGGATCTTATCGGCATATTTTCGGGACATATCCAAAAAGCTTTCTCTGTCCCTCATAAAGCACGGAACATCGCTGTATTCAGGCATAACGATTATATCCATGCTTTGATCGCATCTGCCCAGCGCGTCCATCTCCCAGTCAAAAATCCTATCCGCCTGAGTCGGGTCTACAGAATACGGCGGCTGTATTATACATGCTTTCATTGTTCCTCCTGCTCTGGTTTTTCTTGCGCCAGCGCTATTTCCGTTATTATACTGTTGGATACATAAAAACCGCGTTCGGTGAGACAGAGCATATCGTCTTTCACCTGTGCAAGCCCCGCATCGCAGAGCCTTGAAATCAGGCCGGCGCCGTTTTTGAGCATTGACATTTCAATGCCGCGGCTGGTACGAAGACCAAGCATCAGCTTTTCAAAAAGCTCATCGTCTATCCTCTGGACGGTATCGAACTCAAAATCTGTCTTTGACGTAAATCTGACGATATCCGCATCAAACGCATAGCGTATGTCCGCTATCTTTGAGTGCGCGGCGGGACCCAGTCCCAAATAATCCTTTCCCGTCCAGTACCCGCTGTTATGGCGGCTTTGAAAGCCCGGCTTTGCGTAGTTTGATATCTCATAGTGCAGGTAGCCTCTCGACTTCAGCTTTTCACATGCAAGAAAGTACATTTGTTCCTGGAGATCTTCGTCCGGCAGTCTCACATCCGAGTCTGCAAGCGGCGTATTATCCTCTACCTGAAGATTATAGCAGGAAATATGCTCAATATCAAGCCCCGCAAGCATATCAAGACTTTTGCAGAAGCTGACGCATGTCTGATGCGGCAGTCCGAAAATCAGATCGCAGCTTATATTATCAAAGCCCAGCGCTCTTGCTCTGTATACCGCCTCTGCCGCGTCTTGTGCGGTATGCAGTCTACCTATAGCCGCGAGCTCCGCGTCACAAAACGACTGGACTCCGAGCGACAGCCTGTTTATTGCGCAGCTTCGCGCCGCGCTCAGAAAGTCCTTGTCGCAGCTTTCGGGATTTGCCTCTATTGTTATCTCCGCGCCTGACTGTATGTCAAAATTTTTATGCACCGATTCCATTATCGCGCATACAAGCTTCGGCGGCAGCACACTCGGTGTGCCGCCGCCTATATATACAGTATCCGTCTTCTGTTTTATTTTTTTGCCCCAATATTCTACACAGCGTATAATCGCGTCGATATATTGCTCTTTGTCAAAATCCGTCAGTGAGTAAAACGAGCAATAGCTGCATTTACGCTTACAGAACGGTATATGTATATAAAGCGAGATCATAGCTTTTGCGTATACTCGTACTCGCCGCCGTGTACCGAATAGGAATTCTCGCCCAGGACAATATCGGCCGTACAGCCGTCAGGTACGGTGAATTTATACGTGACGCTGTCGCCGTTTATCTGCCACTGAGACTTTACGGTGCCGTGGCGGGTATCGACGCTCGCCTTAACATACGACAGCTGTTTTGAGGGCACCGGCTTTAAAATGATATGCTTGTATCCGGGCTCTGTCTGACTTGTATTGATTCCCGCCGCAACGCCGTACATCCAGTCGGCGACAGCGCCGTATGCGTAATGATTATATGAGTTCATGGACGGGCTCCACACATTTCCGTTTTCATCGATACCGTTCCAGTGCTCCCATATCGTTGTCGCGCCAAGCTTTACCGAATATAGCCAGGACGGGAACTTATCCTGCAGAAGCAGGGTATAGGCAAGCTCGCTGTTGCCGGTCTCGGAAAGCGCGTGCAGTATATAGGGTGTTCCGACAAAGCCGGTGCTCAGAGTATCCCCGCGCTCATGGATAAGCTGACACAGAAGATCTGACGTCGGCTTTCTGTCCTGCGGCGCGCAGAGGTTGAAATGAAGCGCGAGCACACATGCCGTCTGGGTCCTGTATATCGGCAGCCCGTCCTTCATATAGTGTTTTCTGAAGGCGTCAACAACACCGCCGTAAAGCTCTTCGTAATACGATACGTCGCGTCCCAGCGCTCTGCCCGCCTTTATAACTATATCCGCAGACAGGGCGAAATACGCCTGCGCGATATATTTCAAGTCGGTCCCGCCTCTATTATCGTCGGGTTTGTCCATCGCGAGCCAGTCGCCGAAATGGTTTTGGTTTCTGTTCCACATGTATTTATCTCCGCCGAAACGGTCGATAAAATTGACATAGCGGCAGATCGATTCATACTGACGCTCAAGCAGCTCACGGTCCGCGTATGCCAGG
>CALXGU010000056.1 GCA_944387905.1 uncultured Clostridia bacterium | reverse complement strand
AATAGACGTTCGTTAATTTATACAGGATAAGTATGCCCCCTATGACGGTGATCAGACTTTTTTAAGCGGCCCTACTACCGCAACCAAAAGACTGTGGATAATGCTCCAATCTCTGCAAAAAGAAGAACGGAAAAAAGGCGGAGTGTTAGATATGGATACAGATGTTGTTTCTACAATGACATCTCACGCACCGGGATATCTTTCAAAAAGCGACGAACAGATCGTGGGGCTTCAGACTGACAAGCCGTTGAAACGGGCTTTTATGCCGTTCGGCGGAATAAAAATGGCATGTGAGGCATGCCGTAGCTATGGTTATGAACCAAGTTCAGTGCTGGAAAAAATTTTTACCGAATATCATACCACCCATAATCAAGCTGTATTTGATGCATATACGCCCGAAATGAAGTTGGCTCGTCACAACAAAATTATTACAGGCCTGCCTGATACATACGGCCGCGGAAGAATTGTCGGAGATTACCGAAGAGTTGCTCTTTATGGTATTGATATTCTGATAGAGCAGAAAAAACATGATCTTGCAAGACTTGAAAAAGGCAATTTGAACGACGAAACCATACAGCTTCGTCAGGAGGTTTCTCAGCAGATACGAGCGCTTTTTGATATGAAAAAAATGGCGCATATGTACGGCTTTGACATCTCCGAACCGGCAAGCAACGCAAAACAGGCAATTCAATGGCTGTATTTTGGATATCTGGCGGCCATAAAGACCCAAAACGGCGCGGCTATGAGCGTTGGCAGAATATGCGCTTTTATAGATATTTACATAAACCGTGATTTTGAAAGAAAAATACTGACAGAGGCTGAGGCTCAGGAGCTTATAGACCATTTTGTGCTTAAGTGCCGAATGGTAAAATTCGCTCGCATACACAGCTATAACGAACTGTTTTCCGGTGATCCTGTTTGGGCTACTGTCTCTGTAGCCGGTATGAGCAACGACGGTAGACACATGGTGACTAAGACCGATTTCAGATTCCTTCATACCCTGGAGAACATGGGCCCTTCGCCCGAACCGAATCTGACCGTTTTATATTCGCACAGGCTGCCTTTGGCTTTTAAAAAATACGCGGCACAAATATCAATCGCTACAAGCTCTATACAATATGAAAACGATGGCGTAATGCGTCCTGTTTGGGGCGATGATTACTCTATATGCTGCTGTGTCAGCGCTACAAAAACAGGCAAGGAAATGCAGTTTTTCGGCGCAAGGGCAAATCTTGCCAAATGCCTGCTGTATGCCATTAACGGCGGTATTGATGAAAAGACAAAACAGCAGGTCGCTCCGTGTTTTGAAAGAATAACGGCAGATATTCTGGAATATGACGACGTATTGGAAAAATTTGAACAGATGATGGACTGGTTGGCGGGTCTATATGTAAACACCCTGAATGTCATTCATTATATGCATGACCGCTATTATTATGAAGCGGCACAAATGGCTCTCCTGGATACCGATCTTCAGCGGACATTTGCTACAGGTATTGCCGGCTTTTCTCATGTTGTAGACTCCCTTTGCGCAATAAAATACGCAAGTGTAAACGTAATACGTGATGAAGACGGAATAGCGGTAGACTATGATATTCACGGCGATTTCCCCAGATACGGTAATGACGACGACCGTGCTGACGATATCGCGCGTATGGTGCTCAAATCTTTCATTAATAAAATAAGCAGACATACAACTTACCGTCATTCGCAGCCTACAACATCTATATTAACTATCACATCTAACGTAGTTTACGGTAAAGCTACCGGAAACCTGCCTGACGGCAGAAGATCCGGTCAGCCGCTTTCCCCCGGTGCCAACCCTTCATACGGCGCTGAAAAGAACGGCCTTGCGGCATCTTTATGCTCTGTCGCAAAGCTGAAATACACTTATGCATTGGACGGTATCTCAAATACTCAGACGATTGCTCCGTCTGCTCTGGGCAACACCGATTCTCAGCGCTGTGACAATCTTATTTCTCTGCTCGACGCATATTTCCAGCGTGGTGCTCATCATCTCAATGTCAATGTATTCGGCATAGACAAGCTTATAGACGCTATGGAACATCCGGAAAAAGAAGAATATGCCAATTTTACCATACGCGTATCAGGATATGCCGTGAAATTTATCGACCTTACAAAAGAACAACAGCTTGACGTGATCGCACGCTCAGCTCACAAATTTATCTGATATGGACGGGTTTATTCATTCGACCGAAAGCTTCGGCGCAGCAGACGGACCAGGTATTAGATTTGTGGTTTTTATGCAAGGCTGCAAAATGCGCTGTAAATTCTGCCACAATCCAGACACATGGGATATTTCATCCGGTATCAGGATCACTCCTGATCAATTACTGAACCGTGCTGTCCGATACCGTGATTTCTGGGGTGATGATGGCGGTATCACATTCAGCGGCGGCGAACCGATGCTTCAAAGTGAGTTTATATGTCAGTTTCTTGAGCTTGCGAATAATCTCGATATACATACCGCGATCGACACTGCTGCTCAGCCGTTTGATCCTTACAACTCATACATAACTCGTATGCTTGACCTTTGCAGTCTTGTGCTTCTTGACATAAAACATATCGACAGTAATAAGCATATACAGCTGTGCGGTTATGATAATAAAAATATACTTGAGTGTGCAGAATATTTGAGTTATAAAAACATTCCCGTTTACATCCGGCACGTTGTTATCCCGGGCTTTGAATCTGACTCAGAGCTGACCAGACTTGCCGAATTTATAAAATGCTTAAAAAACGTGAATAAAATAGAATTACTTCCATATCATACCATGGGAAAGCATAAATGGGAGTCGCTGGGTCTTAAATATCAGCTTGAAGACATACCCCCTGCCTCACAATCTGATATCAAACATGCTGAAATGATTTTTCGTAAATTAGATTTATTATAATTTGATAATTATTTTAAAATTATATCTTGACAAATTTAGCTTGCCGTGCTATTATATTTGCGAAAGGAGAAGTACATGGATCTGAAAACAATGACTCATGAACTGAGATGTCACGGCCTGAAAAGCACACCACAGCGAATTTGGGTTTATGATTATATGCTCAGCCATAAGACTCATCCTGATGCTGACCAAATATATAACGCCATGTCCGAAAACGGTTACAGTATAACACGTGCTACTGTATATAACATTTTACAGTCTTTTGTCAAGGCCGGACTGCTCATAGAAGTAAATGCAGACAGTTCTCGCACCCGTTATGATGCCAATACTCAATTACACGGTCATTTTATCTGCCGGAACTGCGGCTATATCTACGATTTTAAAGTCGACACTTTAAATGCCGACGGACTCAAGGATTTTGAAATACTGCAAAAAGATGTTTATTTCAGCGGTATTTGCAATAATTGTAAAAATATTTTAAACAAAGGAGATATCAAAAATGAAAAAATTTGTATGTAAAGTTTGCGGTTACGTCCACGAAGGAGACACAGCGCCTGATAAATGCCCTGTTTGCGGCGCTCCTGCTGAAAAATTTGAAGAGATGACAGAAATGTCTTGGGCTGCGGAACATGTAGTAGGCGCGGCCAAAGGCGCTTCAGAAGATATTATCGAGGATCTTCGCGCTAACTTCAACGGCGAATGTTCTGAGGTTGGTATGTATCTTGCAATGGCAAGAGTAGCATTCCGTGAAGGTTATCCCGAAATCGGAATGTACTGGGAAAAAGCCGCTTATGAAGAGGCAGAACATGCTGCTAAATTTGCAGAACTGCTGGGCGAAGTTGTAACAGACAGCACCAAGAAAAACCTGCAAATGCGCGTAGATGCCGAAAACGGTGCCACAATGGGTAAAACTGATCTCGCAGTACGCGCCAAAAAAGCCGGTCTTGACGCAATCCATGACACCGTTCACGAAATGGCCCGCGATGAAGCTCGTCACGGTAAGGCTTTCGAGGGACTTCTCAACAGATATTTTAAATAATTAAAACAATAGGACACGTTAGAAATTCTAACGTGTCCTATTTTTTATATTCTATTATATCCTCAATCCGGCATTCCAGAGCAATGCAAATTCTATCCAGTACATAACTGTCATATCGTTTAACTTTATTCTTGTAATAGTTATCGATAATCTGATACTGGATACCGGTACGCTTTGCAAGCTCATACCTGCTTATTCCTGTTTTTTTTAAAAACTTATCGAGTGTTATTGTTATCATATCTTTATTTTACACCCCGGGATATATTTTATTAGAGATATATGCACTTGACAATTCATTCTTATAAATATATACTTATATAAATACATATTGTAATGTGGGGAAAATGGTTAAAAGAGTAGTTATTGCAGGCTGCAGAGATTTTCATGATTACACTGAAGCCAAAAAATATATTGATTTCTGCATAAGCAGTATCAGAAAAACATACACAATCATAATTCTGTCAGGAGGTTGCAGAGGCGCTGACCTCTTAGGGGAGCGTTATGCCAAGGAAAACGGTATGCAAATAGAAAGATTCCCTGCAGAATGGAACAAGTACGGAAAGAGCGCAGGTATAATCAGGAACAGACAGATGGCTGCATCATGCGATTACGTCATTTGCTTTTGGGACGGACAAAGCCGAGGCACAAAATCAATGATCAATCTCGCTCTGGAGATGAATAAGCCGATAAAAATAAAACAAATAAAAAACGCTGCAAATGCATAAAGCAATAAGCAGCGTTTTTTACTTGATTAAAAATCATACAGCAATAGGTATACTCTGTATTATGTCTTAGAAAATTTCATCACAAATCCATGCGGCAATATACGGCATAACAGACGGTAAAATTTGAAAAACAATCTGGGAGTATACACTGCTCTCCCTTTTTTTGCATACTCGAGAGATTTTTTTGCCACCAGCGATGCATCACAGTACGGCAGCCTTTCAAAAGTTTTGGATCTTCCGCCGGATATTCCCGCAACATCTAAGAATTCAGTTGCCATAGGACCGGGACAAACTGCAAGAGCATTGATTTTTCTTGGTTTAAGTTCTTGGCGTATACACTTTGTAAAGCTGAGAACATATGCTTTTGTAGAACAATATACCGACATTCGCGAATTAGGCGCAAAAGCGGCTATAGATGCCACATTTATTATAAATGAATGTTCATGCATATATTCAAGACACATCGCGCAAAGTGCCGTCAAAGCACCATTGTTCAGCGATATCATATCAATTTGTTGCGCATAATCCAAATCATAAATATATTCAAGTTTTCCAAAACCCGCATTATTGATAAGTATACGTATATCTGGTCTTTCTTGTTTTAAAACATCGCTGAATTGTTCAAGACAGCCTCTGTCTGCCAGATCAAGGGGTATGGCGCGCGTAAATATTTTAGCATCCGCAGCCATCTGCTCCAGCCTGTTCGCGCGGCGTGCTATTATCCATATCTGATCAATATCTTCAATATTTTGAAGATTTTTAAAAAACTCCCTGCCCAGTCCTGAAGAAGCTCCTGTCAGTACCGCAATTTTCAAGCATATCACCTCAAAATCAGTATACCATCACATTTTTAACAGGTCAAGTTCTAATATTGAATCCGGGAATAAGCGCGCCGTCCGGACGAGACTGAGGAATGTGTATATCCGAAAAAAGTGTCATAGGCTTTATAGTGCCTTTGCCGTAGCGTTTATTTATCATATCCGCGATACCGTCTATCTTTTCCCGGCGTTCAAGTCTGCCGATATCTATCTGCATATCAAGCTGCCTTGCGCATACACACTGAACAAGCTTTATTGCACGTACGGTAACAGAGCGCACGTTATATTCCCAGCTGTATTTACGGCAAAATAAATCATACGCATATTTTTCTATAAGTCCGGAATTTGAAGTTTCGATAGGAAGCGCACATTGAAATTCTCTGGTGACAAGTCTGCTGTCGCGCACTGAAATTTGAACAGCACCGGCAAACAAATTCTCTTCTCTGAGTCTTCTTGCAACTTCCACGCTAAGCGCCAGCATTACGGCATGGACCTCTTTTGCATCCACAAGATCTCTGACTGCTGTTATACCTCGGCCGATACTCTTTATGGGTTCGGAATACTCCTCAGGTATGACTCTTGAATCATCGAGTCCGTTTGCATATCTCCACAGTGCTTCTCCGTGCTTTCCCAGTCTGATACGCAGTGTGTCGACAGGTACTGCCGCCAGTTCCCCTATCGTATCCACACCTATGTTCTTGAGATTTTGAAATGTAGACCTGCCTATCCCTATCATATCATTTGCAGGCAGATGATATATCAGCTCTCTGAAGTTTTCCTCAGATATGACAGTAGTGGCATCCGGTTTTTTCAAGTCGCTGCCGAGTTTGGCAAATACTTTATTGAATGAAACTCCTGCCGATACCGTAAGCCCGAGTTCCTTTTTTATAACGGCTCTTATGTCGTCTGCTATCTTCTTTCCGTCTCCGAAAAGTCTGATGCTTCCCGTCACATCCAGCCAGCACTCATCAAGTCCAAACGGCTCGACAAGATCAGTATACCTCTTATATATCTCTCTTGCCCGCTTGGAAAATTCGGCATAATATCTGTACTGTGGCGGTACGATAACAAGACCGGGACATTTTTTCTGTGCCTCCCATATCGTCTCACCTGTCTTTACACCGAATTTCTTCGCTCTTTCATTTTTCGCAAGAACGATTCCGTGCCTTTCCTGTATATTGCCGCATACTGCCACCCTTTTTTCCGCCAGCTCAGGATTCAGCAGACATTCCACTGACGCAAAAAAATTATTCATATCACAGTGAAGAATTACTCTAGACAAATTTATCTTCCTTCCATGCTTGACAAATACATAAAAATAAATTATCATATATGTACAATTACGCACAATGTTGCATATCTATATTATATACGCACATTTTTGCACTGTCAAGCTAAAAATACGCACTTTCGTGCATATCAAGGGGCCGTTATATGGAATTTGGGGAAAAAATAAAAACAGTGCGCAGTAAACTCGGAATCTCTCAGAGCGCACTTGCAAAAAAAACACAGCTTTCACTTCGCTCAATACAGAATTACGAAAGCGGACAGCGCCATCCCGCCAATATAGAAATAGTCAAAAGACTGGCGGATGTACTGGGAGTAAGCTACGAATATCTTTTGGACGATACTTCAAAATACGTAATTGACGCCGCAGACCGCGCAGGACAGAACGCCGCAGAGGATATAGACAGACTGCTTTCTGATGTCCAGGGCTTTTTTGCCGGCGGAAAACTGTCTCAAAACGATAAAGACAAGGTCATGCGCGCAATAAATGAAATTTACTGGGAATCTAAGGAAGCGGTAAAATAATGCTTGCAGAATACATAAGAAAAAAAGCCGCCGATATTAAGAAAATGACCGGAAATGCGGATCCATTCGAAGCGGCTGAGATGACCGGCGCGAAAATTTCCTTCAAAGATTTGGGGTCTCTTAAAGGCGCTTATCTCTGCTCTTTTGATGTGCCCGTTATTATTATCAATCAGGGGCTTGACGATAATATGCAAAAAATCGTCTGTGCTCACGAATTGGGCCATCACATACTGCATCAGGGTATAAATCAAAGCTGCATCTCCATGAATTTTGACAGCTCCAGCAGCATTTATGAAAGGGAGGCAAATATTTTTGCCGCAGCTTTTATTATAGATTTTAAAAAAGCAGCCGAATTGCTGTTTGACGGCTACTCTATTTCCCAAACCGCCGCTATTTTGGAAACTGATATAGATTTACTTAAATTCCTTCTGTCTGTATTTAATATTACAGAAGCTCCGGATGCTGATTTTTTGAGTCAATCAAAATTTGGTTAATTTATACAAATATTGAAAGATAATAACGGATTTGTTTTAATATTACTTTTTTCGTTAAATAAAGCTCAAAATTTGTCGATCGGTTTTTATTGATAATATTCCTGCCTGAATTTAGAATTTATTCAGGAGGAAGTTATGATAAAAGAAAACATATTAACGGAAAACGGCAGTCTTGAACTGACCTATGAAATTAACGTCACATTTCACGGCGATCTGAAATTCTACGGTATTACAATTACATCAAAAGACATGTACGGCATTACGGAAAGCAAAGAAATCAAAGATATATCTTCAGACAGAAAAAGTATAGAAAATCTTATTGATGAAATGCGTTCAGGCAAAGTGACGCCTGCAACATTTGAAGATATTATAAGCGATTTTATAAATAATTAAAGAGCAATAATCTTTTGCTCTTTAATTATTTGACTCAAGAATAAATCAGATCCGCATCATGGCATGATTGCATAAAAACTTCTAATTATTTTTACATAATAAATACAGCCTATGAAGTCTCAAAACACTTTACAGGCTGTATTTTTTCTTTACATTAATAAAGGCTAACCTGACGTCAACGCCGTTTCGGGAAGCCCTGGTATACATTTGATAAAATCATTCGGTTTTTCGCTTCCTATGATCTTGCTCTATTCTTTTTTTCCAAACGGCAGTCAAAGGTTTGCTTTCACGGACATACCGGACAGCATCGCTCATCACTTCATAGTTGAGCTGTGTTCCGTGCCTATCGCTATGGTAATTTACTGCCCGATCTTTATCAATACCCAAGCTTCCGGCAGTTTCCGCCGCGTCAATATCGGCTCCCAGAAAAATAAATTCCCAGCCGTATTCCTCTTTTTTCTGTTCAATCATTTGCCGTACCTGTAGTGCTGTATATTTATGACTTGCATTTTCCAAGCCATCGGTTGTAATAATAAACATCGTGTGTTCCGGCAAATCTTCGGGTCTGATATATTTATGAATATTCCCGATGTGAAAAACAGCACCGCCGACAGCGTCTATCAAAGCTGTGCAGCCTCCGACGCTATAGTCCGTATCCGTCATTTTTGAAATTTCTCCTATATCTATTCTATCGTGCAGGACCTCGCTGACATCGTCAAACAGCACTGTCGAAACAAGGCATTTACCGTCAAGCGCTTTCTGCTTTTCAAGCATGGCATTGAATCCGCCGATCGTGTCACTCTCCAAACCTGCCATTGATCCGCTGCGGTCAAGTATAAATACAAGCTCTGTACTATTGTTCTTCATAATAACCACCTCTCTTTC
>CALXGU010000055.1 GCA_944387905.1 uncultured Clostridia bacterium | reverse complement strand
ATTTAACAATTTTAAGGATTTGTAATTTGGATATTGACCGAAATTTTAGCGGTGTATGTGAATATATAGACTTGACTGTTAAAAATTCTCTCCCTCAGTCAGCTTCGCTGACAGCTCCCTCTTCAGAGGGAGCCAAGGTCTAAATTTGTCTCTGATTTGACACAAGCATACAATAAACCCGATGCGGTGATGATATGGGTTTATTATATATATTTAAGAAAAAGAAAGTTGAATTGACAGAAGAACAACTTAAATGGAATAAGATGTGGGAATTGTGGACAGAAGAAAAAACAAAATCACCTTATACTGAACTAATGACCTACCAAAGTGAAATTAATAACGGTGGGCATAGTCAGTATTTTTGCAATGTAGAAAATGTGAGCGATTTGCAAAAAGAAATGTCTGAATTACAAATAATTCTTACACCAATTTTAAGCGAAAATCTTAAAAAAGCATATAAGGCATATTTAATATTAGAAGAAAATGAAGAGGATTAAAAAGCAGAAGAGATTTTAGAACAGTGTGATGATATTTTTTATGAAAACGAAGAACAAATTAATCACTTGTTAGAACAATATGCCAATGAATTAGAAATTTAATTATTTTACGTAAAATCCTCGGTTTTCGCCCAGTTTTTTTCGGACACGAATGACAAAAAAAGCCTTTCTGTATATTTACAGAAAGGCTTTTTACTATATCCCAATGATGTAAATGATATTGTGCTCATGTAGTTAAATTATATGCTTATATTTCTGCGCCAATAAAAATGGTTGAATAATTTACATATGATAATAAATATTAATCAGTCTCAAACATTATTTTCCCAATAGTTCTTTGACTTGATTTGTTTTAAACTTTATTATAAAATGAAATACAGATAAATCGAAATATAACTGGAGGTTATTACAATGGCAAGAGAAAAAAGATTTGAAAAGGTTTATAGCCAAAATGCGGGTTCTGTTGAAATTTTGATTGATAAAGAAACTGGTGTTAATTATTTGTTTTACGCAAGCGGATATGCCGGTGGTCTGACAGTGCTTCTGGATAAAGATGGAAAACCGGTTATTACAGCTATTGAAGAATAACAAATTATCATATATTGGTTCAATGCCAAAATATCAGTTTTTTCCATCTATTTTTAAAACGAATAACATATGTCGGAGCAAAGTTAACTTTGCTCCGTTTTTTTTATAAAAACATCTCCCGCTTTTCTTTTGCTTATTTGTGAAAATGTCTGATGTAATATTTGACTGCAGCTTATTTTTGTTATTTGCAGTTCTTGTTTATATAATACAGCATTTGTATTATGCGCTGTATGATAAATATTTTTAATTAATTTTCTAAAATTTTAACTGAGATTTATCTGTTTTATAATATTTCTTCTTATATTTTCAATCATTTCCTGTTTATCGCAAATAACTCCGCTGATATCTGAAATGCTGCAAACAGTGTTGATTTTTACTGTATTGATTTTTGAAGAATCACATAAAAAATACTGACGTTTTGATTTTTTGATCATCGCTTTTCTTATTGCGGTTTCTTGTTCTGATACATCTGTTATTTCACCGCTTTGAGATAGTCCCTGACTTGAAAAAAAGCATATATCGGCATTTTTATTCAGTATATATTCTATTACATCCATACCTAAAAAATTATTGCTTTCCCGGTTAAATTTACCTCCGGTACAATAGAAAGTCGCATCCAAATCGAAATTTTCTGAAAAAACATTCTGGTTATTGGTAATTATATGAAGATCCTTTTTATTTTTCAAATAATAAAGAATTTTCCTAACTGTGGAAGAGGAATCCAAGAAAATAATATCTCCATTACTTACAAAATCAGCGGCAATTGCTGCCAAGTAATCCTTTGTGTTGGAATTTATTGAATCACGTATTGAAACAGGTGTTACGGCATTACGGTAATCTGCCGGCATGACACCGCCGTAAATGTGAGTCGCCAGATTTTTTTGAACTAATATCTTTACAGCGCGGCGAACAGATGATTCACTTGAAAATATTTTAGCTGCAATTTCTTTTACTGAAATCGATTCGTTTGGTTTCAGCGCATTTAAAACATCAAGAATTTGCTGTTGTCGCTCTAATTGACTCATGTGTACACCTCATTTTGAATTTAATTGAAAATATTTGACAAAATGCACGTTAGTTTCTGAAAAATTTCAAACAACGCTCAAAGACTTGATTATGATGTTAAAAATTATTTATAATCATTATTATAAAATATTCTTCAAGTATTTTCAATTGAATTTATAATAAAAAGAGGGTGTAATTATGTCTGTAGTTACGATTATAGGAGCAGGTATGATGGGATCTGCACTTGCATTTCCTGCAAGGGAAAACGGTCATGAGGTCAGATTGGTAGGAACGCATCTTGACAGAGAAATCATTGAATACAGTAAAAATACAGGAAGACATCCTAAATTTGATAAAGATTTCCCAAGCGGCCTGAAATATTATCAAATAGAAAGTATGGAGGAAGCGATTAACGGATCCGATATGATAATCGGCGGTGTTTCGAGTTTTGGGGTGAATTGGTTTGCGGATTTTGTATTGCCTAAAATACCGGACGCTATACCTGTACTGACCGTAACAAAAGGACTAGTAGATACAGCTGACGGAAAGCTGCTGAGTTATCCTGATATATGGCAGAAAAAACTGGATGAAATCGGAAGTAAAGTTTCTCTTAACGCAATCGGCGGTCCGTGCACAAGTTATGAATTGGTTGCGCATGATCAAACAGAAGTTGCATTTTGCGGTAAGGATTTAAATCTGCTTAGAAGATTAAAGGAAATAATGCAAACTGATTATTATCATATCAGTTTGTCTACAGATGTTTTGGGAATAGAAAGTGCCGTTGCGCTCAAAAACGGATATGCCTTGGGGATAGCACTGACGATAGGACTTAATCAGAAAGTCAACGGGATAGACAGCAGGCTGCATTTTAACTCTCAAGCAGCAGTTTTCGGTCAAAGTATTAAAGAAATGAAACGACTTTTAAAATATCAAGGGTGCGATACATTGGAAAACCTTACAGTAGGAGCAGGCGATCTGTATGTAACGGTATACGGAGGAAGAACAAGACAGATAGGGATCCTGCTGGGCAGAGGGCTTAATATTGACCGGGCGAAAGCAGAACTGAACGGCGTGACTCTGGAGTCTCTTGTAGTAGCAGGCAGAGTAGCCGGAGCAGTAAGGATCGCTGCAAATAACGGTAAGTTAAATATAAACGATTTTCCGTTGTTAATGCATATTGATGATATAATCACTAACAAAGCAGCGGTCGACATTCCTTGGGAGAAGTTTACTTTTGTTGTATAATCCTGATATATCAAACGCTGCAGCAACATATGATTTGAATATAAATAAAAACCGTTCACATCAGTGAACGGTTTTTGTTTATATGATATTGATAGTTTATTGACTCAATCAATATTATAAAATCAAATTTCGTGTACGGCATCTGTAGAATCAATGCGGTATTCTTTTGGGGATACATTAAATTCACTTTTAAAAACCCTGTTGAAATTTCTTATTGTATCAAAGCCGCATATATCTGAAATTTCTGTTATGCTTTTGTTTGTCTGCCTGAGATATGCTGCTGCGAGCTGAACTCTGTAACTGTTTACATATGCTGAAAAATTCATCTCAAAATGCTTGTTGAAAAAAGCAGAAAGATAGGTATAATTATAGCCTAAATTTTTGGAAAGCTCTTTGAGGCTGATATTATTTTTGTAATTGTTTTGAATATAAAAAGCGATTGAGTTTATGAGCGCAAAGTATGATTCGTTTGTCTTTTTGATTTCACTTGTTGAATATACCTTGCCGCAAAGCCCGTATAAAACTGAGTGAATGCTGAATTTATTGCTGTTTTTGTTCAGAAGCACACGACAGGCATAATCATTGTCAAAAACAAACATCGGATTTACAAACTCATTTCCCTTTATATGTTCGTAAAAGCTTATAACCCAATCGTTTGAAAATACGCACAGATAGCTTTTACTGTATTGCCTTGTTCTGTAAGAATGTATTTGACCGGGCAGGATAAGGATGCCATCATTGGCATTCAAGTTGAAAGTTTTTCCCTCGATTTCACATTCAAGCGTTCCGTCAAATACAAAGACGACTTCAAAACTTCTGTGAGTATGTCTGTTGAAGTTTAGATTGATGTCTTGTTGATTATAAATATATTCGATTTTATCTGATCTGTGATTTTCAAAGTCAATCATAAAAACAATATTCCCGAAACCGGTTATACTACGCCTTTTTTAAGCAATATATTTGCATACAGCGCGCTTTCGCCTGTAGCAATGACTGCGTATGCTTTTTTTGCGCGTTCATAAAATTCAAATCTTTCTAATGTCTTAAATTCAGCATCAGAATATTTGCTCACCACTTTTTTGTAATCGTCCCAGATCGGGGTTTTTACATTATCCCCCGGAGTAACTGCCATAAGATAGAGAGGCTGCTGGTATGTATCCAAAGGGAACAGTTCCAAAACTGCGCTGAGCACCTCGACGGCACCGTTGCCGCTCATATATACCACATTATCATTCATCCCTGCAGATGGGAAGTTGCCGTCAGCAATTACAATTTCATCGCCGTGGCCCATTTCACATAAGATTTTCAAAAGATCCGGCGGAATTATCTTAGGTATGTTTTTTAACATTTTAAATCTCCTAACGTTTATTTTGCATATAAAATATCAATCAATAGAATTATAACATTAAATAAAACAAATTTCAATAAAAGTCTAAACAACTAAACTTTTGTCTATAATTGGCTAATTAATTTCTTGTTATAGGATTTTTGCAAAGATATAATTGAATTGTAATATCCTAAAAAGGAGAGAAAAAAATGAAGAGGTTTATATCATGTCTAATGTGTATATGCATGATAATGTCTTTGTTCGGGTTTGTGCAGCCGGAGCAGATTATCACATATGCAGCAGAAGAGAACGAAAACGGCGATACAGCCGTAGAGCCGATAGTAATCGGGGCAAGTTTTGAGTCGCAAGCCCAAAGCTTTTGTATAAACCCCGGTGAAAAAACAATTTCAGCAATCATCAGAGAAGGAGGTCAGTTTGAAGATATATCTTTCTCAACAGATACAGACGGAGCTGTCGCTCAACTCTTTTCAGATGAGGAATGCACTCAATCCGTTCAGTCTGTAAGCTATGATGATGTAAATGCAGAAGGGAAAAAAACATATTATCTGTTGATAACAGGACAGGAAACAGCAGATGTAAAATATGAAGTTATAATCATTTCCAATACTGCACAGTTGGAATTTTCCGAGGCATTTTTTGATCCGGAAGGTATCATAAAGAATACAGCCGGACTCCTTCTTCATAATGCAAGTTATTCTTCAGGCCAGAAGGTAACTGAAACATTTAACGGAATGACTTATGTGTTTACAGTCGGTGTAAACGCCTTTGGGTCAGTAGCGGAAGCACGGCTTGCAAATGTCGGACAGCTAATATTGACTGCCGGAAATTATGCCGGTCTGACTATAGACGGATCCATCGAATTATACGGACCTGGATATGCAACAAATCCAAATGTGATTCCTGAAGATCGTACGCAAAAATGGGAACTTAACGAGAAGTTTGCCGATCCATCTTCAGTTGCACTCATATCCGGTCAGATAGTCATATCAGAGGCTGCGACACCTGTCAGCGAAGAAGGAACGAACATCGTTATCAAAGGTGTTTCTTTCGGTAGCCGTATAATGGATACATATAGGACCCAGTCTATATATAAGACTGATATTTTAATAGAAAACTGCCTGCTTTCATTTAACAGCACCGGCTTTGTTTATAGATTTGCAAACGGAAATACAGACAGCACAGATTCTACAAAGCCGAACATAGATTCGCTCACAATGAAAAACTGCAGATATAATTTTGTAAAAGGCGACAACGGTCAGCGTATATTTACCGAAAACAGTCCGGCACATGTCACACTTGACGGTCTGTATTTTGACGGTAAGTATCCCACATTAGGCTATCCTAAGTGGAGAGAGTGCGTTATGGACGGCAGCTACGTTGTCAAAAACTGCTATTTCGGAGACTATCTGCGTACATCAGATGACAGAGGCGATCCGAAATCGACCATAATCGCAACAACGGGTCACGCACAGTATTGTGCTATAGAAAACAGAGAGACACATCTCTTGTTTGAAAATAATATCGTTATCGATGCAGTAAGCAATGGCTATAATTCAAGTAGTTTTGTGTTTGCGGGCATATACCCGGATGCATTTACCGATATTACATTCAAGGATAATACATTTATAGATAAAAACAATTACCTGAGCGCTCCTTTCCTGGCCGCAAGCCAGACATATGCGCCTTTAAACGGAGATTACTCAGATCGCATAATTTTTGAAGGCAATCGTCTCATAGGCTATACGCCTTTCATCTATATAAATTCATCCACCCAGACACTCAGTCGTGGCGACGGTAACTATTACGCGCCGTATACAGAAAACTACGCCCAGGCAGCAGACGGTCAGCCGCTTTTCGGCGCGCTTGAGGGTTGTGATTATTATATCGACTATGCAAAAACAACTCTTGCATCACAGATGGATATGGTAATAGACAGAAAGCTTGCCGTAGTTAATAATCAGACAAGAACAGCATCTATTGTAATAGGTAAAGACGAAAACTACATACCTGAAATAAAGACATCAGACGGTGTAAACAGCTATCTGCTGTATTCCGATAAAGATTGTCTGCAGAGCATAAGCAGCCTTGACAGTGAAACTGTCAAAGAGGGGATAACAGTTTATGCAAAGACGACAAATTCAAACGGAGTCTCTGTCGTATATAAAGTGTATGTGAGCGTGGGCGATGTTGACGCCGCTTCTCCGGATTTAGTAGGTACGGAGGAAATAGTTTCACCGTATCTGTATAGTCCAAAGACGACGGATATGCCCTACGGCACTAAGTTCACAGCCGCCTGGGAAGGTACAGAATATGTATTTACAGCGGGTGTAAACGCATTTTCATCCATTTCTCAGATAATAGCCGCATATAACGGAGACGGCGCTGCGAATGTGATCCTTCCGTCAGGCGTCTATAACAACGATGTAGTAGCAACCGGTTCGGTAAACTTATACGGTGAGGGAGACAGCACCGTTCTGACAAGTGAGCCGGACAGTACAAGCCCGATAAAAATAGCATGTGTTGGTGATGCCATTACAGAAGGTACCGGTCTTGCAACTGATCTTCGTGACACTCAAAGCTACCCGGCCCAGCTGGAAAGCTTGCTGTCAGAGACATATGGAAAAGGACAATATGAAGTAGAAAACTTCGGTTGCGACGGCGCTACAATCAATATTCAGAGCAATGCCAAGAGCGGAAGCTATAATTACTGGTCATATGAATATGCCGTTCAGTACTATAAATCACTTGATTATAATCCCGATGTTGTCATAATCATGATGGGCAGCAATGACACACTCGGTCAGGCATATACATCACCTCAGAAATACAAAGAGCAATATCAGAAGCTGATAGACAGCTATAAGCAGCTTCCGTCAAGCCCGACTGTTATAGTTGTCGGCTCTCCGGCTATGAGCAGCGGACTGCGCAGCCAGCTGCTTGAAAAAACGATTATACCCATGCAGAAGCAGGTGGCAGCTGATAACGGCTTGATATATATCGATACATATTCGGAAACTGTAAATAAACTCAGTGATACATCTCTGTTTACAGGTGATCTGGGCGATGATATGAAATGTACCGCTCAGGGTTACGGATTGTACGCACAGCTTGTTTTTGACGGAATTGCTCCGGTCATGTCATCATCGCGTGAAGTAACTAAAAACAATGTCACGGTCGATCCTTCACAAAGAACCGAGCCTGAAGAGAAAATCAAAGTTGCCTGTGTAGGCGACAGCCTTACATACGGCGACAAGTCAGATAAAGGATATCCAGTATTCCTGCAGGAGATGCTGGGAGACGGATATTCAGTACGCAATTTCGGCGAATGCGGAGCGGTTGCGTGCGATATGTCAACATATAACTATTCCGGCGGCGGCACAAACTGGGTATATCAGGAGACACAGAGATATGCTTATTCACTGGAATGGCAGCCTGATATAGTAATTTTGATGCTTGGCGCCAATGATGCCGGAACGCATCTTACAAACTTCCACAGTGTAAACTGGGACGGCGGGGCACAGAGCAGTGCAGCCGCAGAATTTGAAAAGGATTATGCCGCGATCATCTCAAAATATCAGGAGCTCGGCTGTCAGGTTTACTGCGTGAATGTTCCATCAGGAACAGTACAGGAAGATAAAGACGGAACATCTATAAAGATGGCGTATATAAATCCGATAATCGAACGCACGGCTTCTGAAGCAGGCTGCAATCTTATAGATATATATACACCTACAAAAGATTGGGACAGCTCACTTTATAATGATACAGTACATTTTACCACTCAAGGTTATAAAGATGTCGCAAGTTTCATATTCTCCAAGGTATTCAGTGATTTTTCTGTAAGCTATTACGATCAGTATCAGGAAATCACCAAAGACGCATTCCTTTTGGATCTGTCAAGTGACGGTTCCATCGGTACAGGCACCAAGGTGAAATATTCATGGGAAGGTGCAGATTACTCTTTTGTCTGGGGCGTAAATGCTTTCAGCACAATAGATGATATCATCGTATATGCCAATGATAACGGAATAACGGATATACAGGTACTTATACCTGAAAACGACTTTGTTACGGAGGACAATAAATATTTCTGGGTAACTGCTGACGTTACCAATATAAAATCCATAGAAGTCTACGGACAGAACAGATTGATAGATCCGAATGACAAATCCCGGTCTGTCAGCAATTCAGCAGCAGACTGGACACTCAGCTCACAGTGGGATAAATATTCTGTGAACGGCGGTACATCAGCGCTGGGTTCGATCATAATCAACAGCACGGATCTTGCAGGTCGTCTCACATTCAAGGGCATAACAATGCGCGACATATTCTATGACCGCTCAAGAGTCGCAGGCAGCCAGGAGGATCCAAGAAACCTTGAGGTCGCTATAGAAAACTCGATAGCTGACTGTACTGCACTTTCCAACTTTAACGGACTATTATTTGACTGTAAGTCACCTGGTCGCTCTAATAAAGATGTAGA
>CALXGU010000054.1 GCA_944387905.1 uncultured Clostridia bacterium | reverse complement strand
GCCGTACGGTACTGCCTGGGTCACCCTGAGATATTCGACATTCAGCTCAGAGCTCTTGTGCGCGCGAGCAGCTTCAGCAGTCTTTCGATCATGATTCCGCTTGTCACGGGCGTAGATGAGCTCAGAACCGTCAAACAAAAAATAAAAGATATAATGACAGAGTATGACAAAAATAATATACCGTATGATAAGAATCTGAAAGTCGGGGTCATGATAGAGACTCCTGCCGCAGCAGTAACGGCGGATATACTTGCAAAAGAGGCGGATTTCTTCAGTATTGGAACAAACGATCTGACCGGCTATACCCTTGCAGTAGACCGCGGAAACTCGAACGTGGCATATCTATACTCTGTTTTTGCTCCGTCAGTACTGCGTATGATAAAGCATGTCATAGCTGAAGCGAAAAAAGCCGGCATTCCCGTCGGAATGTGCGGTGAGGCGGCGTCTGATCCGCTGCTTATTCCGCTGCTGATATCTTTCGGACTGGACGAATACAGTGTCTCTGCGTCATCCATTCTGTCCACTCGCTGTGAAATATCACGCTGGACAAAACAGCAGGCGGATGATATCGCTGACGCTGTCATGTCTTTGGATACGGAAAAAAGCATAGCAGAGCAGCTTGAAAAATTTGTACGCTCAGAGTAAACCCAACTTAAATAAAGCCTTCGGCAAATTGCCGTGGGCTTTTTTATTAATCAATAATTTTATAAAAATATATTGAAAAAATCAGAATAGTGTGCTATTATATTATCACATTAGCACATTAAAGTGCGGGAATAGGAGAAAGAATATGAAAAGAATAATATCAGTTTTGTTGATGCTTGTGCTCGCTTTGGGAGTTATGAGCGGATGTGCGTCAGAAGATCCCAACATGACCGACAGTGAGTATGTACAGGATAAGGGTACTCTTGTTGTTGGAATAACTGATTTTGCGCCTATGGACTATAAAGACGAAAACGGTGAATGGATAGGCTTTGACGCGGATATGGCAAAGGCTTTTGCGGAAAGTCTGGGTGTATCAGTTGAATTCAAGGTAATAAACTGGGATTATAAAATATCAGAACTCGATGCAAAGGGAATCGACTGTGTATGGAACGGCATGACAATAGGAGACGAGGTGCTTGCAGGAATGGAGGTCTCAAACGCTTACTGCAAAAACGCCCAGGTAGTTGTAGTCAAGGCCGAGGACGCTGAGAATTATCAGACGCTTGACAGCATAAAGGAACTGAGCTTTGTTGTCGAGGCGGGATCTGCCGGCAAAAAGACAGCCGAGGCAAACGGTCTTACATACAGAGAGGCCGAGACACAGGCAGATACATTGCTTGAGGTTTCATCAGGCACTTCACAGGCAAGTATAATAGATCTGCTTATGGCAGGAGCAATGATAGGAGAGGGTACTGATTATTCAGATCTTGCCTATACGGTATCACTCACTGAGGAAGAATACGGAGTAGGATTCAGAAAGGGCAGCGACCTTGCCGAAAAGCTCAATCAGTTCTTTAAGGACAGTTACGCTGACGGACAAATGATGCAGCTTGCACAAACCTACGGTGTGCAGGAATCAATAATTGCACAGTAAAATCTATTAAAAAATATATCAAGGCAGGAAGTGATAGCTTCCTGCCTTGAGAAAGTTTGAGGAAACGGATGTTTCAGACAGTAATAATGTCCCTTAACGAGGGATTTTTGAAAACGCTCGAGATATTTTTTCTGACGTTGTTAGGCGCGCTGCCGCTGGGGCTTATAATAGCCTTTGGTTCAATGAGCCGGTTCAGACCTGTAAAATGGTTTGTAAAAACGATAGTCTGGGTGGTGCGCGGTACGCCGCTCATGCTTCAGCTGCTGATAATTTTTTACGGACCGGGCAAAATTTTCGGGACCCAGTTCAACATCTGGGGCACCGGAGATATAGGCAGAAATGTAGCGGTATGTGTTGCGTTCATAATAAATTACGCATGCTATTTTTCCGAGATATACCGCGGGGGAATAGAAAGCATACCGCGCGGGCAGTATGAGGCCGGACAGGTCCTTGGCATGACAAAGTCACAGGTATTTTTTAAAGTTATACTGATGCAGGTCGTAAAGCGGATAATACCTCCTATGTCAAATGAGATAATAACGCTTGTAAAAGACACGTCGCTTGCAAGAATCATACTCGTGTATGAGATCATATGGGCCGGACAGTCGTTTATAAAGAGTTCCGGAGCTATATGGCCGCTGTTTTTCACAGGCATTTACTATCTGCTGTTCAACGGGCTTTTGACTGTTGTATTCGGATATATCGAGAAAAAACTTGATTATTACAGAGGTTGAGTCATGACATGTCTTGAAATAAAAAATATAACAAAAAACTTCGGTGACACAAAGGTGCTTCGCGGAATCAGTTTCGAGATGGAAAAGGGCGAAGTCATAGCGATAATCGGATCCTCAGGCAGCGGTAAAACGACGCTTTTGCGGTGTATAAACTTTTTGGAAAAATGTGATACGGGCTCAATAACAGTAAACGGCACAGAAATTTATAACGCAGAAAAAAGAGACCAGTACAGCGATAACTATATCCGAAAAAGCAGGCTGAATTTCGGAATGGTATTCCAGTCTTTCAATCTTTTTCCGCAGTATGATGTGCTGAAAAATATAACGCTGGCACCCGAGCTTATGCAGATAAAACGAAAAATGCCTGACGCTGAGAAGAAAAATATACGCGGACAGATAAAGGAAGAGGCATACGAGCTGTTGAAAACAGTAGGCCTTTCGGAAAAAGCGGGATCCTATCCCTGTGAGCTTTCGGGCGGGCAGCAGCAGCGAGTGGCGATCGCGCGTGCGCTTGCCATGAAGCCGCAGATACTCTGCTTTGACGAGCCGACCTCTGCGCTTGATCCGGAACTTACCGGCGAGGTGCTCAAGGCGATCAAATCGCTCAGAGACGCCGGACGTACCATGATAGTTGTAACACATGAAATGGAATTTGCGAAAAATGTTGCGGACAGGGTTATATATATGTCTGACGGTATAATAGAAGAAATCGGCACTCCGCAGCAGATCTTTTCAGACGCGCAGAGTGAAAAAACACGCGCATTTTTGCAGAAAAGCAACTATGAATTTTGAAATAAAGCTTGACAGTGTCTCAAAGATGCTCATATCATTGTTTGAAAGCGTCGGCATATCTGCCTATGCGGTAGGCGGCTGTGTACGCGACAGCTGTATCGGCAGACCTGTTTCGGATATTGATCTTGCGGTTTCATGCACTCCGGATATCACAAAAAAAGTATTGGAGCAAAATAATATAAAGTGTGTAGAAACCGGTATGATCCACGGTACTGTAACGGCAGTTACGGGCGGAAAAGCGTATGAAATAACGACTTTTCGATCAGACGGCAGGTATTCAGACAACAGGCGGCCTGACAGCGTAAGCTTTGTGACGGATATATATACAGATTTGGCACGAAGGGATTTTACCGTAAATGCTATGGCGTACAATCCGTCGGCAGGTCTTATTGATGTTTTTGGCGGCATCGACGATATAGAGACAAAAACCATACGTGCCGTGGGCGATGCCGATACACGTTTTACCGAGGACTCACTGCGGATACTGCGGGCGCTCAGATTTGCTTCCGTACTGGATTTTGAAATCGAGCAAAATACGCGCAGGTCCATGCTTGAAAAGTATACGCTTTTGCTGAATATCGCAAGAGAACGCGTTACAGATGAACTTATAAAGCTTATATGCGGACATGCTGCCGGACGTATTATAAGGGAATACAGCCGAATAATCATGTTTGCCGCCGGCAGTCCAAATAGAGGCTCTGACTGTAAAAATTGTGAGCGTCTTTGGCATGCGATCGATTTGCTGCCTCATGATCCGGATATACGTACGGCGGCATTCATCATCATTAATTGCTTAAAAACCGATACCGACGGTGCAGGAGAAGTGAACGAAGCTGCCGCCGATAAAATGATGACCGGCCTGAGACTGAAATCCAGAACAGTGCAAAATATACGCCGGCTTTCGGAAAACTTCAATAACGATTTGCCTGACAGCAGGATAGCGGTAAAAAAACAGATGTCATTACTGGGCGCGCAGTTTTATATTTCCTTGCTTGAATTGCGCCTTGCGTTTTGCAGTGCATTAAACGACACATGCCGTTGTCAACTCATCAGAAAAAATTTGGACTATGTTGCCGATATAATGAAAAAAAATGAGACATATAATACAAGCCAGCTTGAAATAAACGGCAACGATCTCAAGGTCATGGGTTTTTGCAATGAAAGAATAGGAGTTATGCTTGGTAAAGTACTTGAGGCGGTCATAGAACAGCGCCTTGACAACGACCGTGACAGCATAATAAAATATTTGACGGAATATATTTAAAAACCGTACGCGAAAGCGTACGGTTTTTATTGTTAATAGTATATTTTTAAAGCTTTTTGCTTCATTTCAAGCTCCAGCGGCAAATCGGGACCTCTTTCTCCGTCGACCGTTGTCGTTATATCTGATTTACAGAATATCTTACAGCTGTGAGTTCTTATTCTGACCACGTTTTCGTCTCTGAAATTGCCGCCCGTAACGAACTTGAAAAGAGTATCGGTTATTTCCAGCGGGTTAGTATTTTTAAAAATAAGTATATCCATTTCACCGTCCTGCATCAAAGCTTCTTTTATAACATTTGAAAATCCGGAAATATCTGTTCCGTTAAGTACAACAAATACAAGCGCCTGTTCTGTATATGTTTTTTCCGGTGTCTCTATAGTTAATTCAAAAGGCTTGATATTTGCAAGTTGGCCTATGCCGGTCATATAATATGCGAGCGGACCGAACAGTTTTTTCATGTTCTGGTCAGTAGAAAACGACGCGGAGACGAGCACGCCGCCTGCAAGCTCGTTTACAAATATCGAATCCTTGCCTTTGATAAATCCTATGTCGGTCTCAGTGATATTTCCCTGTGCGATAAGTCTGGCGCAGCGCAGTATATCGTTTGGCATGCCCAGCGAGCGTGAAAAGTCATTGCAGGTCCCGTTGGGGATTATACCCAGAGGGATATTTGCGCCGATGTCGAGAATTATTTTTGCTACTGAGTTTACGCTTCCGTCGCCGCCGCAGACAACAACGCCGTCAAAAACTCCGTTCTTTATAATATCTGCAAGGTCGATATTGTTGTTATCTCCTATTCTGAACAGAGTGACAAGTTTGTTTTCAGAAGCAAAAATATCTATTATTTTATCCAGATGCACAGCAATATTTTTTTTGCCGGCATTGGGATTATAAATCAAAAGTATCTTATTCATTTTCCGTTCTCCTTAAAATCGCGGCGCCGCCGCTTTTAATAAATCCGTTTTCGCAGTTATGACAGACAAGAGGAGTAAAATCCTCCATCGAATAATCAGTATCAGAAAGGTTTATTATAATTTTAAGCTTTCCGCGCATATAGCTTATAATATTCGAGCTATGACATAAAAATTCAATATCTTTAAGGAAATCCTCTTTGTATTCATTTCTGATTATACCAAGTCGGCGATGTAAATTCAACAATGTTTTTTCTATATTGTCCCACGGAAATGCGGCACGGCAGAACGGGTCTTCAAACCCGTCAAGTCCTGCCTCGTCACCGTAAAAAATGCATGGGATACCGGGCAGAGTGAACTGTAAAAACACAGCTATTTTCATAAGCTCTATGCCATGTTCTCTCTGCTGCTCAGACAGCTGAGCGGATGACTGGCAGCTTCTGTCGGGCATGCTGTCAAGAGCCAGTCTGTTGATGATACGGGCGGTGTCGTGAGAGGACAGCATATTCATCAGCCATCTGACGGCAGGCGCAGGATAGTCATTGATTATTTCCATGACCGAATCATAGAATTTTTCAGCATTTTTTGTTTTTAAAAATTCACAGACAGCGTTTGCAAACGGATAATTCATAACGGAATCGCACTGATTGCCTTCAAGGAATTTGCGCTGTGCTCCATAGCTGCATTTTGTGACGGCGTTTTCCCATACTTCTCCGATAATCAGGGCGTCGGGATTTTCTGTCTTGACAGCTTTTCTTACAGCTTCGAGAAACTCATCCGGCAGCTCATCTGCGACGTCGAGCCTCCAGCCGCATGCGCCAAGCTTCATCCAGTGTCTCAGCACACCGTTTTCTGAGGTTATAAAATCCATATAATCTTTGTTTTTTTCGTTTACGTTTGGCAGTGTTTTAAAGCCCCACCAGCAGTCATAATCGTCCGGGTACCGTGAAAAATTATACCAGCTAAAATATTTTGAACTTTTATCGTTATATGCACCTACCGAATCATAATGATTATATTTATTAAAATAAATGCTGTCATCGCCCGTATGCGAAAAAACTCCGTCAAGAATTATTTTTATGTCATACTCGCGTGCTCTCCTGCATAAACTTATAAAATCAGAGTTATCGCCCAGATAAGGATCGATATTCATATAGTCGGACGTAGAATAGCGGTGATTTTCAGCGCTTTCGAATATCGGATTGAGATAAATGTGGGTTACACCGAGAGCTTTTATATATTCCAGTTTTTGTTGTATCCCCGATAAGCTTCCGCAAAAAAAGTCGTTGCACTTAAATCCGGCATAATCATAACAGCAATACGGCTTTTCGTTCCAGCTTCCGTGTATTATGCGCTCGTTTTTCGCTTGGAGCGGAGAAAAGTCATCAGGTCTGTAAAATCTGTCCGGAAAGATTTGATACATCACGCAGCCGGGCAGGTCAGGGGTGGTAAAATCGCCATTGTAGGCATAGACTTTCCATTCCGGCAGCCAGTCGCCAATCACGGCGGTATGACCGTCTTTTGTGCCGGCAAAATACATTATCCCGTTGGCTTTTACAAGCTCAAACCTATATCTGTAAAATCCCGGATTATCAAGAGTTATATATCCGCTGAAAATATCCCAGTCGTCATCTGTTTCATATTTATCCAGTCTGAAGGTGCGGGTAAGCTCTTTGCTTCTGACTATCATATTTATATGTTCTGTTTCAAGGCTTACATTTGCGTGAACAGAAAATCTGACCGGATGCGCGCAGCGTATTGCACCGTATTCGGATTTGTGTTTTTTATCGTAACAGTCAAATTTAATCATGCTTGTTTTAAGTATAGAGCTCCTGTTTATTTTTGGAATTAGCGGCAAAATTTATTAAAATTTTTATTGCGAAAATATTATAGTTATAGTATAATAAAAATATTAGTAGAAGTAAATAAAAAAATACAAAAATCAAAGGCTTTTTTAGGAAAGAAGTGAAAAATTTGAGATTTTATGAAATAACAACCGATCTGCCGCTATGGCAAAGTATTGACTGTAAAGCAGAAGAATACTTAGGTTCTCACAAAACAGCAGAGGGCTGGATATTCAGAGTATGGGCGCCGCATGCGGTTTCTGTCAGTGTTACGGGCGACTTTTGCGGTTGGGATACGCATGCTTATATTATGAAAAAAGTCAGCAAAAACGGCGTCTGGGAACTTGAAATCTCAGGTCTTGACACTTTCGACAGTTATAAATACGCTATTGAAACATATGACGGGCGAGTTGTCTATAAATCGGATGTGTATGCATATCATTTTGAGACACGGCCGGGTACTGCTTCAAAACTGTTTGATATAAACGGTTTCAAGTGGAGCGATACCAGCTGGATGAAAAAACGTAGTAAATGTGATAAATTCAACAGCCCTATGAATATATATGAGGTGCATGCCGGATCGTGGAGACATGACGATCTTGGACGAGAATTATCATATTCCGCTCTGGCAGATAAACTGATTGATTATGTTTTGGAGATGGGATATACACATATCGAACTGATGCCGCTTACAGAGTATCCGTACGATAAATCCTGGGGATATCAGGTGACAGGCTATTTTGCGCCGACATCGCGTTACGGTACACCTTTTGATTTTATGAATTTCATAAACCGCTGTCACATACGTGGCGTAGGCGTTATAATGGACTGGGTGCCGGCTCATTTTCCAAAAGATGAGATGGGGCTTTACGAGTATGACGGAAAATGCCTTTATGAATATGAAGACGAGCTGAAGCGTGAGCATCCCGACTGGGGCACTCGGATTTTTGATTATTCAAAAAGAGAGGTCGCATCTTTTCTTATATCCAGCGCCTGTTACTGGCTTGACAAATATCATATAGACGGTCTGCGTGTAGATGCGGTAGCATCCATGCTGTATCTTGATTACGGCAAGCAGGACGGACAGTGGCGGCAAAATGAATACGGCGGCAACGGAAATCTTGAGGCCGTGGAGTTTTTAAAACTGTTCAATACCGTCGTGCACAAGGACAGACCTGGAGTCTTTACAATAGCGGAGGAATCGACGGCGTGGCCGCTTGTGACCGCACCGGTAGATAACGGTGGACTCGGATTTGATTTCAAGTGGAATATGGGCTGGATGAATGATACACTCAAATATATGTCCGCGCCGCACGAGTACAGACATGACAAACAAAATATGATGAGCTTTTCCACCTCTTATGCTTTTTCCGAGAACTTTATTCTGCCATTGTCACATGATGAGGTGGTGCATGGCAAATGTTCTCTTATCGAAAAGATGCCGGGATTTTATGACGATAAATTTGCAAACCTCAGAGCATACATGGGATATATGTATACACATCCCGGCAAGAAAATGATATTTATGGGTGATGAATTCGCCCATTTCAGAGAGTGGGATGAATCGACGGAACTTGATTGGATGCTGCTTGATTTTCCGGCCCACAGCGCATTCATGGAATATATAAGAGCACTGAATCATTTATATAAAAAAGACAAGTGTCTGTATGAATGCGACAGCGGTTATAACGGTTTTTGCTGGATATCGGCTGACGACAGCAGAAATTCAGTGTATGCTTACAGGAGAATTGACGCGAGCGGAAATGAAATAATAGCGGTGTTTAATTTTTCAGCGTATCATTTGGAGGACTACAGTCTTGGCATGCCGTATCCGGGAAGATACAGGATGATACTGTCAAGCGACAGTTCACAGTACGGAGGGTTTGACAGGCATTTAAGCTATTTTACAGCTGATCCTCTGCCGCTTCACGGACTTGAATACAGTGCAAGGCTCAATCTTGCGCCGTTCAGTGCAGTTATGTATAAAAAGTCTGCGCAGAGACAGAAAAAATAAAAATAAATCATCAAGGACAAAGCCTATGTTTAAAAAAAGCAAGGACATCGTAGCAACGCTCTT